>DSAJ01000165.1 GCA_011372835.1 Methanomicrobia archaeon
GATGGGAAGTTCGTAATATTCATACGATGTCATGTCCATGATCTGCACGGTGTTGCCCATTATGGCGGTCACCATCGCGCTTGCCTTGTCTATAATCGGAACAGGCACTTTCGCATCGACGGGCTTGATGAGGCTCCGCTTTTGATGGTCAAAAAGTCCTTTGGCATCCAACTTCGCCTTTGCCGATCCGTGTTTTCCTGGCGAGGATGTGGAATATGCTATGATCTTGCATGGTTCATCATCAATGACGATGTATCTTCCTACCTTGAGTTGTCCAACGCGTTCTGGTTTTGTAGTCCCCATATGATCACCTATTATCACCTTCACTTTAAAAGCGGCCATATAAACTTTTCTATAACTTGGTATTATCACCCCCATACTGCCCTAGAAATGCCCAACGACTATGCACATAAAATCGTATCTTTTCATGTGCATTCGCACGCAGTGCCAAGCGGCATGCGCACCGGATGCACGCTCACATCCTCTATCACCTCCGCAAGCGCATCGGGGAATGCTTTTCTTATATGTGGCGTTCACGTCAGCGTTGGCAACGCTGCCGTCCCCGGCGACAAACAGCCCTCTCCTGGTGCACCGTCCCTGATAGTGCTAATGGCGCCCCACCGTGCGCGGCAGCACGACCGCGCCCTTGCGCTGGGACATGCGCGGGCGCGGGAAGCGGATCGCTATCTCGCCGTCGTAGTCCTTGTAGCGGGGCGGCCGCGGCCGGGAGAACAATCGCGACGGGTCGCGCCCGTACGAGCGGTCGCTTGCGAAGAACTCCTGGCGCGTTCGATATGCGTACACGACAGTTACTGTGATGAGAACACATAAAGAAAATAGGCAAAGAATAGCCTATAAAAATGGGAAAAAAAGTATAGAATTGTATGTTCAGTCGACAGGATTTGGATGTTCAAAGTTGCCTTTAAGTGCAAGGCCATGCCCAACAAAGACTTTAAAAGCACATGACCGCATCTTGTTGTATGTTGACACCTCACAGCTATGTGTTGCTCTCAACTGATGCCGATTCGGACACGCCCCTCAACGCCTTCGACGAGGCTCTTCGAGCGAGTGGCGTTGCCAACTTCAACTTCATTGGCGTCTCATCGATCCTCCCCCGTTATTGCCGTCAGGCCCCACTAAGAGAGGTCCGCAACATTCAGGAGGGATCGTTCATGTACTGTGTAATGTCACGTATCGAGAGCGACACGCCCGGAGCGACGATATCCTCAGCCATAGCGTGCGCCACGACCACGTCCACAGTGGGATGCGTTGCCGAGTTCAAGGGGCACTGTTCTGGAACGGAGGCCGAGCGCGAGGCTATCCGTCGCGCCCGCGCCATGGTCGCATCCAGGGATGCAGAGGTCGAATCGATCGAGACCACGTCTGCGACGCATGTTGTCACACAGTGCGGTTGCAGCGTTTCGCTTTGTCTTTTATTGTATTGAGATGGTATCATGAACGAACGAACGCTTTGTTGGCAGTTATCAGAAAACATCTATCAATCGCTCATTCAGGCCATCCGTACCGGCCGAGCCCATGAGGTCGTCGGTGAGAGCTCGCTTGGCGGCACAACCCGCTACTTCGATCAGCTTGCAGAACAGGCGGTCATCGATTACCTCACGACCCACGACATTGCATGCACGCTCATCAGTGAGGAGGCGGGGACCATCACATACGGCGATGACTTCACCCTCATACTCGATCCCGTTGACGGGTCAAACAATGCAATGGCCGGACTGCCTTTTTACTGTACATCGCTTGCCTATCTCGATGGCGAGAAGGAGTACGGCCTCGTGCGCAATCTCGCGTGGGACGAATGGTTCGAGGGAATGAGCGACTACGGTGTGCTACGCAACGGCCGCCCGCTCAGACGGATGCACAGGTCGACGATGGTGTCGCTTTATACGCGTAGGGGACGGTATGTCGAGGAGATGCGCACTTTCAGCAGCAAGTTGCGGTGCCTGGGTTCGGTCGCCCTCGAGATGTGCTACGTTGCCCATGGAAGCCTCTTGGCGCTCGTCGACGCGCGCGGCAAGATGCGCGCGACGGACTTTGCAGCTGGCAAGATCGTCGTAGAGAACGCTGGTGGCGTCGTCAGCGCCCTCGATGGCTCCCCTCTGTGCATGGATGACAATCACATCAACTTGGTGGCAAGCAGCACACCCGAGATCCACGAGAAAATATTAAGTATTTTTAACCAGTAAGTGATACAAATGAAGATTGGCATTATGTCGAGGACCGACAAGACGGAGGCGGTCGAGGTCTCACGATCGGTGGCTTCGCTGCTTAAGGACCATGATGTCTATGTTGACGCCCCTTTGCAGGAATACCTGAACAAGCCGCCAATCACCGATGTCGATGCAATCGTCGTCATCGGCGGCGATGGGACGATACTTCGCGCCTGCAGCCAGTACGGTGAGACACCGCTGCTTACCGTCAATATGGGAACGTACGGGTTCTTGTGCGAGATCACTCCCGAGGAGATCGACACGATTCCTTCAATTCTTGACAATCACTATGTCGATGAACGCAAAAAGCTCTCGGTCACATACGACGACCGGCTGATCGGCACTGTGCTCAACGAGGTGGTGGTGCGTTCAACATCCCCGATCAAGATGGACCACCTCGCGGTGACCGTTGACGAGGAGACACAGGAGGTCTATGGTGATGGCATCATTGTCGCCACGCCGACCGGCTCCACCGCTTATTCGCTCTCCGCCGGCGGGTCGATCGTGCATGAGAAGGCAGAGGTCATCATCATCACACCCATTTGCCCCCTGTTCAGGGAGGCATTTCCCTACATCGTCCCGGATACGTTCGAGGTGGTCGTATCAAATCGGGGCAAGGACAGCTACGTCATAATCGACGGGCAGCCGGTGGTCACGTTCCAAGAGGGTGAACACATCGTCATCTCTGCAGCCACGCAGCGAGCACGCTTCATGCGCAGGGCGTGATACGATGTATGTGCTCGATACCTCGGCGCTCCTTTCACGCCACATGCCAGACGGACCGTGTGCCATCCCCCATCTGGTGCTCGATGAGGTGCGTGACGAACGGTCACATGATTTTGTCACATCCCACCTTAGTGCTGGGACGCTTGTGGTATGCGACCCGGGTCCCGAAGCGATCGAGCGCGTACGCAACGAGAAGCGTCGTTCGGGTGATGACCTTTCCGAAGCCGATATAAGTGTTATCGCTCTCGCCTATGAGCACGATGGCACCCTATGCACCGACGATTACGGCGTCCAGAACGTTGCCGAGCGGATGGGCGTGTCCTGGCTGAGTACGAAGACCAGGGGCATACAAACAGTCGTCACATGGAAGAAGCGATGTCCCGGATGCGGTCGTACCTATGACTCAGAATCGGGTTCAGTCTGCGAAATCTGCGGGACACCGCTCAAGCGCATCCTAACGAAAAGGCGACGGTAGTCACCACCACCCCCTCCTTTTGAAAAACAAGGCCATAACGCCGGCGATCGAGACCATCACTAATAGGACTGCCGGATACGCATACCGCCACTGGAGCTCGGGCATGTGGATGAAGTTCATGCCGTACACGCCCGCGAGGAACGTCATCGGTATGAACATGGTTGAGATGATGGTGAGGACCTTCATCACTTCGTTGAGCTTGTTGCTCGTGCTTGAAAGGTAGATGTCAAGCATGCCAGAGAGCATGTCCTTTATCGATTCTATCGTGTCCATGATCTGTATGCAGTGGTCGTAGACGTCACGAAGGTAGGGGCGTACATCGTCACCAAAAAAAGGAGCACCTATCTTTTCCAGGCTGAACGCGACCTCCCTCATGGGAAAGATGGTCTTCCTGAGCATGATGGCTTGGCATTTGCAGTGCTGCAATGTCTGAAGCGTGTCTGTCGTAGGCTCCGTCACGAGTGTCTCCTCGAGGTCATCGACTGTGTCATTGATCATTTCCAGCGTCATGAAGTACGAGTCGATTATCGTATCAAGGATGCTGTAGGCAAGGTAGTCGACACCCCGTGAACGTATGAAGCCACGCCGTGACCGAATCCGTTCCTGCAATGCGTTGAATAAATCACTGCTCCTTTCATGGAAGCATACCACGCCCGTTCCGAAGAGGATCATGCTGAGCTGCTCCATGGCAATCCCGTCATCGTGGCGCGGGACCTTGCATACGACGAACAAGTAATCAGCATACTCCTCGGCCTTCGGGCGGTGATCGGTGTTGAGGATGTCCTCGAGAACGAGGGGGTGTACGTTGAGTGAGTTTCCGATCTGCCCAATGAAGTCGGCATCGAGCCCGACAACGTTCAACCACGTCACGTTGGGGCTTTTGAGCCATTCCAGCGCATCATCGATACGAAGGTCTGTATGCTCGTCGAGATGGTCGGGTGCATAGTCCATGACCCATATTGAAGGGTGCTCAACATGTCTTTGCCCCACATGAATGAGCGTGCCTGGCGGAAGACCGCTTTTCTTGGATTGGCGCATCGAAAAACGTCTCATGGCATCACTATCGAATTGGCAGGACAATATTTAAATATACGCTCTTTCTATCTTCAAACTAGGTATTTTTTCTTTTCTTTCTTAAGATATGTCTTGTGAGGGGTTTGGATCGAATGGTCAAGTCTATCGAGGAGATTAACAAGAGGATTGAGAAGGGCGAGGCCGTCGTATACAGTGCTGAGGAGCTCAAGGGCCTTTTGCGCGAGGGGGAGGATGTCTCACCCTCTACCGTCGATGTCGTGACGACGGCCACGTGCGGTATCATGTCCGGCACCGTCGCAGCCCTTACCGTGCCCGTGGCCGAGAAGGGAGCGTTCAGGAAAGCTGAATCGTTCTGGCTCAACGGTGTCCCGGCATATCCCGGTCCGTGCCCCAACGAGAGCCTCGGCATTGTGGATGTCATGCTCTATGGCACATCGTATGCCAACATGGAGTACGGGGGAGGACACGTGCTTCGTGACCTCGTCGAAGGCAAGGAGATAGAGGTCCGCGTCGAGGCGGATGGTAACATATTCGAGAATCATGTGACGCTTGACGACCTTGTCTATTCAAAGCTCCTTACCACGCGCGGCGCCTTCAAGAACTATGTGGCCTTCGTAAATGGCGAGCCTGAACCCGTCAAGACGATATTTTCCGTCACAGGCCTGAAGGGGCCGTACAAGGAGGTGTCGGTTAGCGGATGCGGCGAGGTCAATCCTATAGAAAACGACCCACTCCTCTCCACCATCGGCGTTGGCACGAGGATACTGCTGAACGGAGGCAGAGGATATGTCATCGGCCAGGGAACGCGCAGCACTCCTGAAAAGCCCAACCTCTCCGTTTATGGCGATCTTCGTGGCATGGAGTCAAAGTACATGGGGGGTTTCAAGACGTCAAAGACACCAGAATGCATCACATCGGTTGCGGTACCGATCCCCGTGACCGAGACCACCATGCCATACCTCCGCGTGTTTGACGACGACATCGAGCTGCCGATCGCCGAGATACACAACCGAATACCTTTTGCCTCTGGCACGTATGGGGACGTCTGGCAGGATACGGACCACGAGGTCAGATACGTCTTTGAGAAATGCATCGATTGCAAGGTGTGTGATGTCGAAACGCTTTGCCCGACCAATGCATTCACGACAAAGCGCGGCATCGACAAGATGCGTTGTTACAATTGCGGAGCATGCGTGACGATATGCCCCGGGGGGGCATTCGTAGGTTTGTGCTGGTCGATGGAGATAGAGGGAAACGACGTGCCGATAACGCTTAGGCAATCGAACAGGTCGCGTGCCAATCAGTTGGCCAAACGATTACAGAAGATGATCCAGAACGGCAAGTTCCTGCTCGGAAAGAAGATGGACGAGATTTGATGCGCCCTATCGTTGCGACCTGACAAGGACGATATCGCTAACCGCTATGACGTCATTGTAGGGTATGGCGGTGTTCTCTATGCCCTGTTCTTGCCCCACGGCCAAACCAAAGACCTCGCCCTTGGTGAACTCGAGTACGACGTCGTTCACAATGCCTACATATTCGGCCTTGTCGTTGAAGATCTTCAATCCGTAGTATTTAGATATTCTCATTTCTATCCCTTTTTTATAGTCCTTGTGCATGTTTAAATAGTTTTTCTTTTTACGCGCTTCTCGTGCAAGATGAACGATAGATTATTTGTATTATCTGCCCAAGTATGACACCCGTCCCAGCAATAAGGGTAGAATAGGGTATCATATTCGGTAAGGATGATGTAAATAAAAGGTAGCGGGGAGTGGATTTGAACCACTGACCTGCGGGTTATGGGCCCGCCGGGCACTCCTAACTGCCCCACCCCGCTGCGTTCGATACTATCATTATAATGTCTCTTTAAAAGTCTTTTGTTATAAGCGGCCTTGCACATCAAGGGAGAAAATACGAGAATGAGGCCTTATATGGTATTTTATACGTCATCGACGATATACTTCTCTACCGTTTTCATAAGGGTTTCGAGTGAGAATGGCTTTTCTATGACACTTACGGCGCCAGCCTCCTTAAATGCGGAGCTAAGATCGCTGTATCCCGTCGCACCGATGATGCGTGCTTGGGCGTCATGTGATATGATCTCTCGGGTTGCCTCGATGCCCTCCATGTCCGGCATCCTGCTGTCCATTATCACGATATCGGGAGAATGCTGCTTGTAGAGGTCGATTGCCTTCTGCCCATTCTCTGCAGCCAAGACGTCATGCCTTTTCCCGAGTGCCCGCGTGTAGATGAAACGAATATCCTCCTCATCATCGACAATCAGGACCGTTGTCATGATAGATACGACCAAAAAGACCAATAAAAAGCTATTGATTTATAAAAGGTGCTCCGACCGGGATTCGAACCCGGGTCTCAGCCTCGAAAGGGCTGGATGATTGACCGGACTACACTATCGGAGCACAGATATGAAAATCTCTCTTTTGTTTATAAAAGTTTCGTCCTGCATGACATGCACTCGAACGGGATTCTGTGCGTGCAAAGAGCTTACTGGTTGCCTTTTTCAGCTTTTTTTATAGGGGCGTTTTAGCAAACGATGAAGTGTCGTATGCCCAATCAAAAATATCATCCTCTCGGATTATGTTATCGTATGGGATTGAATAGGTTTATATACTCGTTTCGCCACCTCTAGTGAAAAGGGTTGGAATGGCACACTTATAAATCCGAAAACGTTAAAAAGGGTTTATTAAAAGTAAACACCATCCGCCTTTGTTATCAACGTTTATATATACACGTGTCTATGGTGAGATTATGGCAAGAAGATCCGGACAGATGAAAGATACATGGAAAGCGAAGAAGTGGTACAACGTCTACGCCCCCGACATGTTTGGCAAGCAGAGCCTTGGAGAAGTAGTTTCCAATAATCCAGATAATTTGGTCGGCAGGACCATGATGACGTCGTTGCGAGACCTGACAGGGGACTTCTCTAAATCCCATGTCAAACTGTACTTTAGCATCAATGAGGTGCAGGGTGAGAACGCATATACCGAGTTCAAGCAGCATGAGTTGCTCCGTTCCTACATCCGCTCACAGACCCGAAGGAACAACACGAAGCTCGACAACATACTCGACCTTCGGACGAAGGATGGGAAGAAGCTACGCGTCACGATCAGCGCTATCGCGCCACGTCGCATGCAGAGCTCCCAGACAGAAGCGGTAAAAGACCTCATAGAGACACACATGAAAGAGACCGCCTCCCAGATGGAAATGGTGCCATTGATACAGGAGCTCATCCTGGGTAAGATCACGTCTGATATCTACAAGAAGGCGAAGAAGATCTATCCACTGAGACGTGTTGAGGTCCTCAAGGTCAAAAAGCTCAAATAGACACTCTGTGGGCCCGTGGCCAAGTTGGATATGGCGTCGGCCTTCTAAGCCGAAGATCCCGGGTTCGAATCCCGGCGGGTCCGCTCCGGACCTTCATTCGATCGAGGCGTGGTCGGGCCGAGCTTACATCTCTCATGCTCCGGACATCTGGCAACCTGGATGACTGGTCACCATTTTCTGCGAATGATTATTCTTAAAGTACCTGCTTTTCATTGCTTTTTTAAGCGCATGATTTTCGTATCTTTATTTCTTTTTGGACCCATCCCCTTTTTTTTTAGAAAATAATAAAAATAAGCGATGCATCCATCAAATTGTTACTATTCCCGGTGATATCGTGGTACACAACATTGCAATCATAGCGTGGAGGGGGCTCATGGAAACGTGGCATCAAAAGAAGTTGCTCGTTTTTCTCGTGGCATATCCTCTTATATTCATGCTGCTCTTCGGGAGCGCATTTGGGGGTGACAACGCCTATGTCACAATAGACACGGTCATCGTCGAACCGGTGGGTGGCGTAACAGACCCCATGGTTGAAGCGTTCTCAGCCCAATTCGATGATATCGACGCGGTAAGGGCAAAACGCGTTACCGATTCAGGTGCCGCCATGAGCGAACAGGCCGCGCGCCTCATCGATGAACACGATGCTGTGCTAGTGATCTTTTTGCCCGAGTCGATGGCCCCCCGACAAGGCGACCCTGTCGACCTCCCCGTGTTCTATGACACCCTGGCCGACCCGAACGAACAAAGCGTTGCACTCGGTGTCACCAACAGCGTTGTAAGCGGATTTTCCCAGTCGATCTTCCTTCAGCAGCTTGACAACGCCATCATAGAGGGGATGCTCACTACCAATCAGGTCGACTTCATCAAGACGATTGCCTCGCCCGTATCAACGAACGTCAAGCCGGCCGATGTGAAGGGGGAGACCGATTTGCAGTATATCGACTTCATCGTCCCCGGCATCGTCTCGCTCGCGATCTTGTGGACGGGCGTGACGGGCACGGCAGAGGGCATTGTCGAGGACAGGGTGAAGGGCATACGCAGGCGGCTGCTGTCAACACCTGTCTCTCGTGGATCGTTACTTGCGGGGGACATGATCTCCCAGATGGTCATCATACTCTTCCAGGTAACCATACTGCTCCTCATGGCGGTAACGCTCTACGACCTCCATATCGCAGGATCGTTGTGGCTGGTCTATGGCATAATTATCGTCGGGACGCTGGCAATGATAGGCATTGGCCTCCTCATTGCAACTGTGGCAAAGACCGCGGATGAGTCCTCGCAACTGGCGATGCTTGTCAACTTCCCGATGATGATACTTTCGGGCATATTCTTTGCTGTCTCCCAGGGCTGGATGAACACGATCTCGAAGATATTCCCCCTCACCTACATCAATCAAGCGCTCAGGGACGTCATGGTGCGTGGAATGTCCCTGTCCGAGGTCGCAACGCCTCTTGCAGTGGCCTACGCGTTTACCGCGGCATTTTTCTTCGTGGGCATGATGATGCTCAACAGGGGTGAGACAGCATGAACTCTATCGAAGTATCGAACTTGGAAAAGCAATACGGGTCGTTCAAGGCTGTACGAGGAATATCCTTTGACGTCAAGGAGGGCGAGATCTTCGGCTTCCTCGGACCGAACGGCGCAGGAAAGAGCACGACGATCAACATGCTTACGGGACAGCTCAAACCAACGAGTGGGGAGGCGCGCGTATGCGATGTGAACGTGATTGAAAAAAAGCGCATCAGGGAGATGATAGGCATCGTTCCACAAGAGCTCTCGCTCAACGACCTCCTGACCGCGGAACAGAATCTGCGATTGTACGGAACATTATACAACGTTCAGGGAAAGGAGTTGAATGAGCGCTCACACCATCTCCTCGAGGCGATGGGGCTGGCAGAGCGTAAGAAGACGCTAGTCAAGGATTTCTCGGGTGGTATGAAGCAGCGCCTTAACGTCATTCTCGGCTTGTTGCACGACCCAAAGGTCTTGTTCCTCGACGAACCGACCACGGGCATGGACACCCAGGCTAGGCGCATGATGTGGGACTTCATCAAGCAGGTGAACAAGAAAGGGATAACGGTCTTTCTTACAACACATTACATGGAGGAGGCAGACTATCTCTGCGACCGTGTTGCCATCATCGACGAGGGCGTTATCCAGGCGATCGACACGCCTGCCAAGCTCAAGCGCCAGTTGAAGCACGAAAACATCATCACTATCCAGCTCGAGGAGGATGAACAGGTCATCAACGACGTGGAGTCTATTGCCGGTATCAAGAATGCGTTCTTTTCCCGCGGCGAGCTCAAGCTCTACATCGAGGACCGCGATGGACTTCTCCTCGATATCGCCAAGGCACTTGAGGGAAGACCTATCAAGTCCATTACCTCTGTTGAACCAACGCTCGACGATGTTTTCATATCCCTCACGGGAAAGCGCCTGAGGGATTAGGGAGGCCTGTGCATTACCCCGAAACGTCGACATCTTTCTGCACTGCAGGGAGGGCGTACCGACCGCCCCTCTGCGACCCTTCTTTCAACCTTCGTCGTGTCGTTGATGGAACACGCCGGCGTCAGCTGGCCCGAATGCCATAACGACCCTAGTGCACTGAGCGCCCTACAGTGCGCTCGATACGAAGTGCTGGGTCTCGACAGCATAGTGAGCCACAACGACCTCGTCACCGAGACGACCATGATCGCCGGCAACGAGGTGATCGACATCGGCACGATCGACCGTCATCCAGCAGTAGTAGTGTATCCATGGAGGGATGTCGACCCATATGACTGTTCCATACCAGAGGGGGCGCTCGATGCTGGCAGGAATCCTATCGTACGTTCGAGTTTTGAACGCATCGTCGAGCGCCATGGCGACATGGTCGCATGTACCCGCGTGATCACGGGGCCGGTCACGCTTGCAGGCAATCTGTGGGGTGTCGAGTACCTCTTGTATCTCTCGATGCGCGATCCTGAACGATTCTCCCATGCGATCGGCATTGCAACAGACCTTCTCATCGATATCTGCAGGGAGGCCATCGGCATGGGCGCCGACAGCATCTACGTGCCCGAGGCGACCGCATCATGCGACCTGCTCGTTCCCCGCTCGCTCATCATCGACGTCATGCCGTGGTATGGGAAGCTCTCACGGTCAATTCGTGACGTGCCATCCTATCTCCATATCTGCGGCAACGTAGAGCCCATATTGCCCCATATTCCCGATTCTGGCTTTTCGGCGTTCTCGTTCGAGGCGCCTGCCTGCACAACACGTGAAGCCTACGATGCTCTGTCGGGAAGGATGGCACTCGTTGGGTCCGTGGAGACGGTGGGGTCGCTGCTGATGGGTTCACCGACCAATGTTTACATGGAGGCGCTCGGGAATATCCGCGATGGTGTCCATGTCGTATGTTCTGCTTGCGGTGTGCCCCCGTACACCACTCTCGAGAACATGCGCGCCGTGGTCAACGCGGCATGTGACGCTAACGATTCGCAATCAGATTAATAAACTGGGCCGCGTTTGTAACGCATATGAGGGACTCCTTCAAGACGGGATTCAGCTTTGGCCTGACCTCGGGCATCATCACGACACTAGGTCTTGTCATGGGATTGTATGCAGGTACGAAGTCAGAACCAGCCATCATCGGAGGCATAATCACCATTGCGATAGCCGATGCATTCTCCGATTCCCTTGGCATCCATATCTCCGAGGAGTCCAAGTGCGCTCATGACGACAGGCATGTGTGGGAGTCGACCGTTTCCACATTCCTATCAAAGTTCGTGTTCGCACTTACGTTTGTCATACCCATCATGACGTTTTGCCTTCGCAACGCGGTGATCATGAGTGTTGCATGGGGATTTTTTCTGCTCGTCGTTGCAAACTTCTACATCGCGCGCATTCAGCCTGAGTTTGACACTTGCACCTAATCGACAGCCTATTTTCGACTGCTGAGATCTCATTTTGCAGGGACTGCCATTTGACAGTTGACACTTTTTTCCTAAAATTGGGGGCCTTTTTCTACGA
>DSAJ01000059.1 GCA_011372835.1 Methanomicrobia archaeon
CGACAGCACGCTCGACTTCGATGCATGCTCGAGGGCGATCGTCAAGAAGACGCTTCACAACCTTTTCTGCAACATACGGGACCTCGATCTCCCCATGGAAAAGCTTGCAGATATACGAAATCTCATACTTACCATCCCACATGACGAAGACGAACGGAGTGATTAGATGTTTCCACGCACGAGACCTAGACGGTTACGATACAATCAGACGGTGCGGGAGCTCGTGGCCGAGACGCGGCTCTCGCGCCATGACCTCATATATCCCATTTTCGTGAAGGACGGACCGTCCCAACCCATCGCATCGATGCCGGGACAATTCCGCCACGGCATCGGCGACCTGCCGCGCCTCGCCACCGACCTCGTTGAGAGCGGCGTGGGCAGCGTACTCATATTTGGCATACCCGCGTCATCCGCGCCGGACGCATCGCCGGCGTTCGACCCGAACGGGGTCGTGCAGCGCGCCCTGAAGACGCTTCGCGATGCGACAGACGAGCTCCTCCTCATCACCGACGTCTGCCTCTGCCAGTACATCGACACGGGCCACTGCGGCCTGATCGCAAACGGCAGGGTCGACAACGACGCGACACTCCCTGTGCTGGCGAAGGTCGCGTTGAGCCATGTCGAGGCGGGATCCGACATAGTGGCTCCCTCCGATATGATGGATGGCAGGGTCAAGGCCATTCGGGATGCGCTCGACGGGACCGGCCATGAGCACATACCGATAATCAGCTACGCTGCCAAGTACGCCTCCGCATACTACGGGCCGTTCAGGGACGCGTGCTACTCCGCTCCGAAAGAGGGCGACAGGAAGACGTACCAGATGGACCCCCGCAACGCCAGGGAGGCGATACGGGAGGTGCTCGGCGACATCGAGGAGGGGGCCGACATCGTGATGGTCAAGCCCGCACTGAGCTACCTTGACGTCATATCCCGCGTACGTGATGTCGTCAACGTGCCGGTGATGGCCTACAACGTATCGGGCGAGTACGCGATGATCAAGGCTGCGTCGGCCCAGGGATGCTTCGACGAGAAGGCCGTCGTGCGGGAGACGCTTGAGAGCATCAAGCGTGCCGGTGCGGACCTCATAGCGACGTACTTCGCACGGGATATCGCAGGTGAGCTTGATGAGAAATGAGGATATGTTCAGGGAAGCGGGCAGGTGGCTTGTCGGCGGTGTGAACTCCCCCGTGCGCGCATCGATCAAGCCGTATCCCTTCTTTACCGAAAGCGCCAAGGGCGCCTACATGCTGGACATCGAGGGTTCAAGGTACTGTGATTACTGCCTCGCCTACGGGCCGCTGATACTGGGCCATGCGGACCCCGCCGTTGTCGAAAGTGTCTCAACTCAACTCGGGAAGGGGACCACCTACGGCACGCCGACCCCCCTTGAGGTCGACTATGCCAAGAGGGTGTGCGAACTGGCGCCGAACATCGAGATGATCCGTGCCGTAAACAGCGGCACCGAGGCCACGATGGCCGCCTTGCGACTTACCCGCGCCGTTACCGGCAGACAGGCAATAGCCACCGTCGACGGTGGCTACCACGGCGCACACGACTGCGTGCTCGCAAGGCGAGAGGGGGCAAGCACCGTCGCATCGTCCCAGGGCATCATAGAGGGACAGGTCAGCGCCACCAGGATCGTCGATTACAACGACATCGAGTCTCTCGAGGAGGCATTGAGCGACAGGCAGGTCGCCGCCTTCATCATCGAGCCCGTGATGGGAAACGTTGGGTGCATCCCTCCTGACGACGGATACCTCGGCGAAGTGAGGAAGGTATGCTCCGAGCACGACACGATGCTGATATTCGATGAGACGATCACCGGCTTCAGGCTCGCACCAGGCGGGGCGCAGCAGTACTACGGCGTTGACGCCGACATCGTCACGTACGGAAAGATCGCGGGAGGGGGGCTGCCCATCGGCATCGTCGGATCGTCGCTCGAGACGATGGAGCGCCTCAAGCCCGTGGGCGACGTCTACAACGCCGGCACCTTCAGCGGCAACCCTCTTTCGATGGCCGCCGGCCTTGCCGCACTTGACCTGATCGCCTCTGGCGACGTGCTGCCTGTGGTGCATTCAAGCCACGAACGGCTCACGAGGGGCCTTGATGACGTGCTTCCCGAAGGCGCCGTGCTCAATCACGCCCCCGGCATGTTCCAGGTCTACTTCGGCCGAGATGAGGTCCGATGCGCACGCGATGCGCGCGCGGCCGACCAACCACGATTCATGCAGTTCTGGAAAAAGATGTTTTCCGCAGGCTTTTTCCTCCCCCCTTCGCAATTCGAGAGCAACTTCATCTCCAGGTGCCACGATGAACGCATCATTGATGCCACGCTGGAAGCAATGGAGGGTGCGCTCAGATGATATGCGGCACGAGGGGGAGCCCGCTGGCGCTGGCCCAGACCAACATCGTCGTCGGCATGCTCGATGCCGATGTGGAGGTGCGAGTGATCAAGACGTCAGGCGACCTCTATAGGGGGCAGTTCGGAACGGACGGTGCCACCAGGGGCCTTTTCACCAAGGAGATCGACATGGCGCTCGAAGACGGCGTGATCGACTTTGCCGTACATTCGATGAAGGACGTTCGCCTCGATTTTCCGTTTCACGTGGCAATACCGCAGCGAGGTCCCGCAGCCGATGTCATGGTAACGAGACACCCGTCGTTCCATGCGATCCCCCAAGGGGGGAGGATCGGCACGGGAAGCCCCCGGAGGGCAACCGAACTGAGGCATATGCGCCCAGACCTTGAACCGGTGCCCATACGCGGCAACATCGGCACGAGGCTTGGAAAGGTCGAGGAACTCGACGGCGTGGTCATGGCCGAGGCCGGACTGCAGAGGCTTGCCCTGTGGGGGCATAATGGATATACCTTCGTACGATTCCCTCGGGAGCTCTTCATACCAGCCGCATGCCAGGGGACGCTGGCTGTGGCGTGCAGGAAGGACGATGTGGAAGCTAGGAAGGTGGTCGACGCGTTACGCCACGAGGCCTCCACGGCATGCGCCATGGCAGAGCGGGAGGTGATGCATGCCATCGGCGGCAACTGCCACATTCCCGCGGGCGCCTGGGCGTCGGTGTTGGACGGCGACAGGATGCGCATCTTTGCCGTCATCAACGACCCATGGAACAACAGATCATATCGGGACCTTGCCGTGGGGCCACTCGGGTCTGGTCGCGCGGTGGCACGCACGCTGGCAGCATCCCTGCTGTCCAAGGGCGCAGACGACGTCGTGGGGCGGATTTCATGACGGTCTTTCTGGTAGGAGCGGGCCCCGGGGATCCAGGGCTCATCACGGTGCGCGGACTGGAGCTCATAAAGCGGGCCGACGTCATCCTCTACGACCGGCTTGCCAATCCTCAGCTTCTCGAACATGCGAAGGGGAGCTGCATCAAGGTCTTTGTCGGCAAGGAACCGCATTGCCATGCCCACTCTCAGCACGAGATAAATGCACTCCTTACTCGGTACGGCAGGGAGCACCGATGCGTGGTGCGGCTCAAGGGAGGCGACCCCTTCGTGTTCGGGAGGGGCGGCGAGGAGATGGATGCACTCATCGAGGGCGGCATCCCGTTCGAGATCGTTCCGGGGATCTCATCGGCCCTGGCGGCGCCCGCATACGAGGGCATACCCCTTACCCGTAGGGGGCACAATGCGTCGGTCACGTTCATCACCGGCCACCGTTGGGACTCGTCGCGCATCAAGGACACTTATCCCTTACTTTCCGGGACGCTGGTAATATTGATGGGGGCACGCTCGTTTCCTTCCATCGCCCGCGATCTCATGGAGCTCGGATACGGCCCCGACTCGTTCGTCTCGGCCATACACAACGCCACGACGCATTCGCAAAACGCGCTTAACGGAACGCTTGGGGAGATGGCCTCCCGAAAGATACCATCCCCTTCCGTCATCATCGTCGACGGTGCAGGGTCGACGAGCGGACGGGAGCGGTGGTTTAGAAATAAGCTCCTTGGCATCAGGGGAAAGCGCGTTGCCGTCATGCGCACTCAGGAACAGTTCGAGGAGACAAGGGCGCTGCTCGAGGGGGTGGGCGCAGAAGCGGTAAATGGTGGGACGTACCGTCTTTCCTCCATTACGTGGGACCGGCAGGCGTTGGAACGCGCAACGCATGTGGTGGTCACGAGCGCCAATACCGTTCCCCGGGTCAGGGAGGAGATCATCGCCAACAGCGACAAGGCATATGTTGCCATAGGCCCCGCAACGAGGCGCGCTTTGGAGGCGATCGGGATATCTGCGGAGATGCCCGATGAATACACATCCGAGGGCCTCGGCATGCTCCTCAAGAGCATCACCGCACATGGCGACGCCATCGTGGGGCTGCGTTCGTCAATGGCTTCGGACATACTTTCGTCGATGCTTTCTCATCTGCACTATACCGAAATACCTGTCTATGACGTGGGGATAGGAGAGATCAACGAACAAGGTATAAGCGATGCTGATGTCATCTTCTTCACGAGCTCGGCGATGGTCAATGCGATATCGCACCTTGTACGGGACGGGCACATCTGCATATCCATCGGTCCGCAGACGAGCTCGGCGCTAAGGTCGCGCGGCGTCACTGTCGACATGGAGTCGTCATCAAGCACCGTTCCATCGATGATCGCTGCAGCAATGGACGTGATATACTCACGGACCGGCGGTGGCTAAAATATATTCATTTGGATGAAAAGGCCGGAATAACGTCTTGTCACCGCAGCAAGGCATGGCTCTCGTTTTCATACCCCTTATCACGAGAAACAATCCCTTGCCATGACCTTCCTCCAACGGTTCGACCGTACGGACCTTTTTGGGATCGCAAAAGATCGTCTGGACATATGAGAGGTCTGTAAATCCCGCCCGTTCATAGAACGCCATGACCTCCTGTGCCGAGTAGAATGTGGCCGTTTTGTAAAAAAGGCTTTCTTCCTTGTGCGACATATAGTCTGCACCAAGGGGCGAACCCCTGTCGACGAAAGCAACGATGAAGGAGCCGTCTGGCCGCAGTACCCTGTATGCCTCGTCGAAGGATGCAGCAACGTCGTCGAGGAAGCATAACGTCGTGACCATGAGGACAACGTCGAATCGTTCGTCTTCGAAGGAAAGGGACTCTGCTACGCCGTCGATGACCTCTATTCCCTTAGTGCGTGCAATGGCCCTCATCTCCTTCGACGGTTCTACGCCCATGCGTATGCCCAACGGCACTGCAAAACGGCCGCTACCAACACCAACTTCCACACCTTCCTTGCCTGCAGGCAGCAGTGTGCGTATCGCACGAAGTTCCGAAGCGTAGACGTATTCATTTTCATCAAACCACGCTTCATACCTTTCTGCATGGGTGTCAAATGGCGAGTCTTCCTTCATCTAGCCGGCCTCTCTTTGAGGAGGATATGCTTTGCATATATGTTTTTTTTCAATACGTATGGTAGCGCACGTTATCACGTGCAAAGGCTTTGGAGTCACTTGCAATCCAAAGAAGGATGGAAAGCGCTACACCTGCGCCTTCTTGATCCCCCGGTCCGAGTACCATGCCAGTATCGGCGGCAGCACGATGATCGCCGCTATGAACGAGAAGACGAGCACGACGCCGGTAAGCACACCAAAGCGCATCAGTATCGGCATGCTCGAAAAGCCGATGATGAAGAAGGCGCCGGCCGTTGCGACCGTTGCTGTCGTCAGGGCCTTCCCCACGTTGAGCACAACGGCATGTATGGCATCCTCGGTGTTCCTGCCCGATGACGTTTCCTCCTTGAAGCGCTGTATGATATGGACCGCAAAGTCAATGCCCAGTCCGACGATAAGCGCCGATATCATGATGGTGAAGAGGTCAAACGACCATCCTAACGTGTAGAGCAGCAAGAACTCCCATGAGATGGTAAGCACCACTGGCAGCACCGACAATGCGCCAAGGACCGCTGAACGGTGTATGAGCGACACCACGAGGAAGCAGAGCACGAGCGCAAGTATCGTCGTTCGCACCTGGGTCTCGGTCATCCCCCCCATGAGGTCAGACATGATGATGGGGGCCCCCGCGGGGCGGTAAGTGGCATGCGAGTAATCGTCCGATGATGCGATGGCATACATCTCGTCCGAGAGGGCGCTCATGTCGTTCTCGCTTTCAGCATTGATGGTTACCGATATGACGCCAAGCTGCAAGTAGTGTTCCGATCCTGGATCGATGACGAGGTGTTGCCCAAGATTCTGCATGCCCTGCTGATCTGACATGAGCGATTGCGTGATCGCGTCGATGCTCTGTCGCGATGTGGGCAGCTGTCCCTCGTTTGCCTGAATGTAGACATCGACATACGACCGCACGTCGTATTGCGACCCTATGATGAGCTCTCCCTCGTCATTTTTCAGTGTGAGCGAACGCAGCGCCTGTTCCATTCGTGCTACTTCCGCCATGACCTCTGGTGAGAGCGCATCGCCCTGTACCAGCATATAGGTGCGATTCGTGATAGAGCTTTCAAAGTACTGTTCCATCTCCCGCGACACCTGCATCGACTCGATGTCCTCCGGCAGCATGTCGTTCCAGTTGAGCGTCGTGTCGACCATGGGAGCGACGCCGATCGATGCTATCGTCACGATGGCAACGATGCCAAGGACCGGGCGTTTGTGATGAAGCGCTGCGATGACGATGCCGTCAAGCGCCTTGGATACGTCACGTGCAAGCGCCCGTTTGCTGGCCCCGTCGACGGATGGGCCTGTGCGCCTGTCCCGCAGCACAGTCAGGGCCGGAAGGAGCGTCACGACGAGCACGAACGAGAAGAGGATGCCAAGCACGGTGAGGTATCCGAACTCCCGCATGGGGGGCAGCTCCGATATGAAGAATGAAGAGAATCCAAACATGGTGGTCACGGCAGATATGAAGACGGCCGTGCCGGTGTTTCGCACACACGTGTTGATGGCGGTGAGGGTGTCTTTGCCCTTACGGGCCTCTTCACGGTACCTGAAGAGGATATGTATGGCATACACCACCGAGATGCCAAGCATGAGCGGCACGAGCGCCACGAACATGGCGGTAAACGGAATCCCTGCATACCCCATGATGCCCAGTATCCACGAGAGTGCGAACGCTATCGTCACATAAGGCAGCAATGTATCGCTTAGTTTCCTGAACACGATGAAGAGCACGACGAGAATGAATACCGTGGCAAGTGGCATGAGCACCGCGTTGTCCCCGCTCATCGCATCGAGGTTGTCGATCATCTGCGTGTAGGTGCCGGTGATGCCCGCTTCCAGACCGTTGTTGGCGGCTGAAAAGTCGTTTACGATGCTTCTCAATAGCTCGACCTTCTCTCTCGCGACATCCTGGTCCACATCGCCGTCGACCTGCACGACCACGATGGTGGCATCAAGGCCGTTTGACACGATGGTCCCGACAAGCCTTGGCTCGTCTGATGCCCCGTCCTGTTCGAGCACGTGTGCTATTGTCTGCGGTGTTGTTTCGTCAAAGGGCGGCGATATCGTGTCAGAAGCCATGAGCATGTCAAGGTAGCTCGTCGACGAAAGGACGAATCCCTCAAGCCGCGGGTCGGAACGTATCTCTGTCACCAACGACTGCAGAGCGTTGATGCCCTGCAGCGAAGTGAAGTCCCCCTTCAGCAGTATCGTCTCGTAGGCGTCACCGCCAAACTCCTCTGAGAAGAGGTTCGTTGCCTCTATGGCCTCGTTGTCCTCTGGCAAAAACGACTCCATGTCAGCCTTCATGGATATGTTGAGTATGCCCGAACCGAGGATTGCGGTGACGAGGAGAATGACTGCGATCACGTGATAGGGTTTTTGCTCGCTCAATCGTGATATTGTCTCAAGTGGATTCATGGTCCGTGCCTCCTATGGGCGCATCCAGTACGAACTCCAGCAGGCCCTGAAACTTGAGGAGGTAGTGCCGAGTTTTCACACGCTCCTTCTCAAGCTCCTCCTCTCCCTTCGCGGTGATGGCGTAAATGGTCTTGTTCCTGCTCCCCTGCGAGCCTTCGATGAGACCCTTGCGTTCGAGTTCCTTGAGCCGGAGATAGATGACGGCGTTGGAGAGCGCCTTGTGCTCGGTCATCTCCTCGAGTTCCTTCTTGATGTCGTAGCCGCATTTCGGGCCTTTGTGAAAGACCCATAACAAGTATAACTTCAGGAGCCTGTGTGGTCGTATCATGCTGTTCCCTTATAGTTCATTTTATGACATGTCTTAAAATGACATGTTATTTATAATACTTTTTATGTGGCTTCGTTTCCCACACCTGCGCCGGGCAATAATAATCATATATTCACGCATCATAACTTATGAAAAAAATGGTCGGCCCAGATCAGGTAGTTTCATGCATCATTCGGAAAGGCGTCTGGAACACCAGGGATACTCTTAAAAATATTGAGATGAAGATAAGCAACCATGAACGTGACGTTTTTCAAATCCAAGGATTGCCCCCAGTGCCCCCGCGCACAACAGGTCCTCGAAGAGACCATTGAGGAGCTTGGGGCCGACATTTCCGTGCGCTATGTGGACATCTCCACCCAGGATGGGAGGATAGAGGCACTCAACAACATGGTCATGAACACGCCCTCGCTCGTTGTAGAGGAAGAGGTCTACGGTAAGGACTACCTGCTTGACAAGTCGCGCCTCAAAGAGATCCTTGCGGTGTGAATCATGGGCGCATTCTCGAAACGCAAGCTGCAAGAATACGTGAACGAGCGTGGTCTGCTCGAGGGATACCTCGACCTCGATACGCAAATCACGCCCAACGGCATTGACCTCACGCTCGCCTCCGTGGAGCGCTTCACCACGCCGGGAGCCATCGACTTCAGCAATGAACAGCGCGTCATCTCCGCCGGGGAGGACATGCCCTTTGACGCGGACGGATGGGTATTCCTGCCGTGCGGATGCTACAGGATCGTCTACAATGAGGTCGTCAAAATACCTTCTGATGCCATCGCTATAGCACGCACGCGGTCCTCCCTCCTGCGCTGCGGCGCGACGATAGAAACAGGCGTCTGGGATGCAGGCTACCGAGGACGCTCATCCTCGATGCTCAGCGTTGAGAACGAGCACGGCATCAGGCTCCAAAAGGATGCGCGCGTGCTGCAGCTCATATTCTTCGACCTCGATACGGAGACGGAACACTACGCGGGCGCCTATCAGAACGAGAATGTTGATTGATATGAACGTTACACTCCTTTCATACACCCCGGATCCTGAACGGACATGCGCCGCAGCCGCGCTCACGTCGTTCTGGCACAAGGGTGCCTCGGAGACGCATCATGTGCTGTCGGATGAGGAGATCGACGATATCCTTACGAAGGTCATGGGATACGGGCATGTGTCGGTCATCGAACATGCCACGTTCACCTTTTCCCTCGAGGGCATATCGCGCGCCTGCTCCCACCAGCTTGTGCGCCATCGTGTCGCTTCGTATACCCAGCAGTCGCAGCGGTACGTCGAGATCGAGAACTTCTCACCTGTACTGCCTCCCTCCATCAGGGCGAATCGCGACGCGGCGAAGGTCTACGACAATGTGATGGAGTCGGTAAAGCAGGCTTATGAGAAGCTCATCGGCCTGGGCATCGACAACGAGGATGCGCGCTTCGTGCTCCCCAATGCAACCCCAACGAACATCGTCGTCACCATGAACGCCCGCGAGCTTCGCCACTTCTTCAAGATGCGATGTTGCGAGCGTGCGCAGTGGGAGATACGCGATGTGGCCCGGCGCATGCTTGCGTGCGTGCGTCCCGTTGCACCCCGATTGTTCCGCAGGGCGGGACCGAGCTGCGTGTGCGAGGGGCGTTGTCCCGAGGGAGACCTGTCATGCGGACGGATACGGGGGGTAGCGGATGAAGAGGGATGACCCGCAAACGTACTTCTCCAAGATCGCCGCCCTCGTCGCGACCCGCTCCACATGCATCAAGCAGCATGTGGGGGCCATACTCGTCAAGGACAAGCACATCATCTCGACGGGATACAACGGGGCGCCGCGCAACGTCACCCACTGCTCTCTTGACACGTGTCTCCGACAGGGGCTCTCATCACTCGACAAGGCCTTCCTGTGCAGGGGGGTGCATGCTGAGCAAAACGCAATCATCCAGGCTGCGCTCCATGGCGCATCGCCCGATGGCGCCACGCTGTACACGACACACTTCCCCTGCATGTCGTGCGTGAAGATCCTCATCAACGCCAGAATAAAGGAGGTCGTCTACCAGAACGACTACGACATGGAGAACGCCATCAAGATGTCGCTTTTGCGTGAGGCGGGGGTCAGTGTTCGAAAAGTTGTGATATAATGACAGTAAAAAGTTTAGTAAAGATGTCGCTCACCGATTGGGACGGCAAGGTTTCCGCCGTGGTCTTCATGAGCGGATGCAACTATCGTTGTCCGTACTGCCACAACTGGCAGCTCGTCGAAGACCCCGATTCGGTCGACGATGTGGATTGGAACGATGTGCTCGACTACCTTGAATCGGCATCCGGCTGGCTCGACGGTGTCGTTGTCACGGGAGGGGAACCAACGTGCGATCCTGCCCTTCCGTCGTTGCTCGAGGACATCAAGGACAAGGGCCTGCCCATCAAGCTCGATACGAATGGATCAGTGCCTGACGTCATCGAATCGCTGATCGAGCGCGGACTGGTCGACTACATTGCCATGGATGTGAAGAACTCGTACAAAAAGTACGATGAGACGGCAGGCGTTCGCGTGAACACGGACGACATCGCACGAAGCATCGAACTCGTACGCTCGCTTCCCGAGCACGAGTTTCGCACGACGGTGGTGCCAGGGCTCGTTGAACCAGAGGACATCGCCACGATATGCGCATATATAAAAGGGACCAAGAACTTTATATTGCAACGGTTCCATCCCGAGAACGTGCTCAACAAGGAGTATTCCGAGGTCTCCCCGCCCAGCGACGAGGAGATGGATGCGCTCGTTGAGCTATGTCCTGGGGATATACCAACGGAATGGAGGGGTTGATGCTGA
>DSAJ01000182.1 GCA_011372835.1 Methanomicrobia archaeon
ACTTATATTCAATCCTAATTACGTTCTATCCAAACAACAAGCGCTCTTCGCTGCAAAAATGGCAATGAAGGCCATAGAAAATAATCAAAACATCGCTAACAAACTGCCAATCGAGTTCCTTGTACGGTTGTCAGGAAAAAAACAAATAGCAAAGGCGCTTGAGTTCGGCCCAAAGGGTATTGAGGATGTCGTAGGCATAATAGTGTTAGATGGCACCTTACGAGATAATATACAGGAAATATCATTCGTTGCAGACAAACAAAAGGTAATGAGGGCCTATGACATAAGCCCCCATGAAGATCTTCAACGCGCAGTCTACGAAAAGATGGCGCTCGTGGATCTCTAATTCCCTCTTTTTCTTAACATTGCCACAACTATTGCACCAAACACGACGATGATCACAATCAACCCGACATACACCATGGGGAACGAATCATCTTCCATAGACAATTCGACTGCTTCTTCATAGACTGAGTCTATCATCACGTTCGCTTGGTGCGCATAGGAATGTGCAGCATTCGCGGTAGTATACGTTTCACGGTAATACTCGTTAGCATACTTGGTCCGCGCTAATTCGAGGTTCTCATGTGCGTCGCCAAGGGTCTCTTCTGCATTCTCGAGCATAGAGAAGTATGCATCCATGTCACGTCCCTTTTCTTCAAGTGTTTCACAAAGCTGCCTTGTTTTATGGAGGTCCTCATGTGTAGTGTTATACATCTCTTCTGCTTCTGTGAGCCGGTTGCTTGCACGCTCCATCGTGTAGAGGGGAGATGTGACCTTTACCACCTCGTGCGTTATCTCATGCCCCTCAACCGAAACGACGGTATAATGGAAAAACCCTCCTTCTTCCTCGTCGGCATAAAGGGGGGCTCCGGCGCCAGCCGTGACGATATAGTCAACGCCTTTGATGACAGTATGATCGTACATGTGGATGTGACCTGCAAGTACGAGGTCGACATCATGATCTGCCATGAAGGTTTCAAATCGTAGAGCATCTGCTTCGTTGAGGCAATGGTCTTCGCCTTCCCGCGGATCGTAAGGTGGTATGTGCGCAGAGACGATGATGTTTTCCTTCGTCGTTGATGCTATCACGCCATCCATCCATTCATATTGTCCATCAGATATGGTGTAATCCGAGTCATCGAGTATGACAAAGAGCGTGTTCCCGTATTCGAACGAATAATTCACCTCGCCAAGAAACTCCATAGCATGTTCGGGAGAGTTGTTGTAGAGCTCATGGTTGCCTATGGAAACATACAGAGGTATGGCAAGATCATCTACCATGTCCATGAACTCTTGGAACTGATCTCGTCTGCCAGATGATATGATGTCGCCAGTATTGATGCAGAATGCATAGGAATCTGCGTTTATCTCCTCGAGAATCGTGGTAAACGTCTCAGGGCCGTCACGATTGTCGCCAACGACGACAAATTTGAAAGAATCGGTATCGGGCGCGGTGTTCCAGATCTTAATTGATGTGGTAGTAGCGGGGGCCACCACGAACGATATCGATGTCGAAGACACAGGTACATACTCCTGCACCCCCTCGACGTCCAGGCCATCAACACGCACATTACGTACCGTGAAGGTGTATTCCCTATCTGTAACGCTAGCATCGATCTCAACAACGTTTGAGTATGCGCGTATCGTTATGTCTGTCTCGTCCACATTGGTTATGATGGCGCCTTCCACGACAATATCGGCATCGGGAAGGTCTACTTCTTTTACTGGCGGTGCAGAAACCATACCAGCACATAGCAGAAGCAGTATCACTGCCATACCGCCTATTCTTGAAGATGAATACATTGTTCTACCTCATAGTCCTGTCATTACCGCTGCACGATTCTTGAGCAGATAGTTTGTCGTGACGATAGACACGGTCTGAATGACCATCAACAACACACCAAGCGCTGCAGCCTCGTTGAAGTCGGCATGGAAGAACAGCTCCTTGATCTTCCACGTGATGGGGGCGAGTTCAGGGTTGGTCGCACCAAGCAGTATGCTTGTTGACACCTCCGATACCACATATACGAACGATAGCATGGCGCCTGCTACGATGCTCATGGATATGAGCGGCAACGTGATCTTAATTAACGTCTTGATCTTCGAAGCACCCACATTCAATGATGCTTCTTCGAGAGCCTCGTGTGTTTGTTGCAGGCCAGCATACGCGGCCCGCACAGCAAATGGGATTTTCCTCACCACATATGCGGCAACGATCACGAATGCCGGATTCTCTGGTCTGAATATCCCCGTGCCGTAAAACACCACGAACATTCCGATGCCCAGCACGATGCCAGGTATGGCGAGTGGCATCGTCACAAGCATGTCAAGAGCCAAGATGCCCGGCAACTTCTTTCGAGCGATTATATATGCCGCCATTGTACCAAGGATGATGATAATGAAGACGGCTGAAAACGCATAAATAAGACTATTTTTAATATGTGTATACATATGCACATTTGAGAACATATATTTATAATTGGCGAGGGTTAACCCTCCAATGCCTCCTTGTGTAAGCGACAGTTTGAGGATGCCGATATGTGGCATCAGGGCAAACGACAACAGGCCGGCGATGAATACGCCGAAGAGGACGAGCTGCTTCCTGCTCGGTTTGATGGTCACTGGTTGCCAGGTTCCGCCTTTGGACATCATCGCATATTGTTTCAAGCTGATGTACTTACGTATGATCACGAAACACGTCAACGCCATGACAAGCAACAACACGCACAGGGCCATGACCTTGAAGTTGTATTGACCTATGTACTGTGGCGCCCAGTTGTTCAGGATATACAACGTGATCGTGTGGCGGGCCGGATAACTGTAGGCTCCCTGGGAGAAGATGATGGGCGTGCCAAGGTCCTCGAGCGAGAGGATGAACGTCAAAATGGCGCCAGCCTCAATGCCGGGCATTGCAAGTGGTAGCGTTACAGAACGGAACTTGAAAAATCCCCGCGCGCCCATGTTCTCTGCTTGTTCCTCAAGGGAGGGATCGATATTGACAAACGAAGAATATGCATTCAGATAGACGAGCGTATAGAAGTGTAGTGTTTCGACAAGGATGATCGCTGGCAGGCCAGTGATCCATATAGCCTGCGGCAAGATGTGGAGCTGTTCGAACAGTACTTGATTGATGATGCCGTTTTGGGATATGAACTCACGTACGCCCAGGGCGCCAACAAAAGGTGGCGCGATGAGCGGAATGAGGATAAGACCTTTCAGTATGCCTTTTCCACGAAACTCATACTTGTACATGATGTATGCAAGCATCACGCCGATAACGGTGGAAAAGATGGTGGTGAACAGGGCAATGAAAAGAGAGTTAAATATGGCGCCGCAGTCGACAAGTCCTATGATGAGGACCCGTTCTGTACTACGAAAGAGCGTAAGCTCCCACTCGTTGGGCATCCTCCATAACTCTGGGTCATCAAAGACCGCGGACATGTGACGAGTGGTGAAAAAACCATCATCAATGAATGCGCCACCGATTATAGAAAGCAGTGGCCAGATCATGAAAACGAGGAAAACGACGAGGATAAGTGTGAGCTGAAAGGTAGTGAGCTTATCCAGTTCCTGTCTCAAGCCGGATATGAATCTCAGTACCCTGTCACGCCCTCGCATCTGATCCCGCCATCAAAAGATATGAGCTCTACCCAAATGGGGTAGAGCAATCGGCTTTAAAGGTTTTCTATCTCTTCTTCAATCTGTGAATACAATTGTCGCTTTGCCTCTGCCCACTCTACCGATTTTTCGTTTGCAAATGCTGAATCGGTAAGCATCTGGTCATTGAGCGATTGGGCGTCTTCGAGCGTGATGAGCGGTTGGCCCAGCTCTGCAATATACTGGTTCCATTCCTGCTCAGTGATCTTTCCCGCATCCCGGGCGATTATAAGCGCATCCCAAGCGTCTCTTAATCTCTGGTGAGGCTTGTCAAGCACTGCTTCCCAGTACGGCACGACGGTACCCTCATACGAGTTGGCTAGCTCATCAGAGAACTCGATGCCCTGATTGTTTATCGTCTCGATGAACAGTTCGTGGAGCTGCGTACGCGTTTTTCCGAACTCCGTCTCGAATGCATCCTCCCTAACGGGCATCCTATTGATATTCTCATCAAGCCAGACCGATTGACCCTCCGGAGAGAGCACGTACTCCACGAATGCCTCTGCGGCATCGAGTTTTTCGGTGTTGCTCACTATCGCTATTGGATCGCCGTTGAGCAGCGATTGGCCCTGTGGAATGATATATTCGGTCTCCGGGTAGTCCTGCATGGAGGAATATCCATAAAAGTCAATGGTGGTCGCTATGGCAACGTTTCCTGTCTCGACCGCATTGAGCACATCAACGGAGCCGTAATAGATTGCAGAGTTGGCAGCGATCTCCGTGAGCTTGATCCAACCTTCCTCCCAACCGTAATTTTGAAGAATGATTTCGTATATGCGTGTATTAGACGTTGTGTCGGGCGCATTGCCAATCCCGATTATCGGTGGGTCCTTGTAGTATTCGGGATTGGCCAGGTCATCCCATGTCTGCGGTGTGTCAACACCATATGCATCAAGCACCGTGTGATTGACCGTGAAGCCAAACGACGATATGGCGGCTGCCACCCATACAGGCTCTTGAGCATCATTGTAACGTTTCATCGGCGCGCCGCCAATACTGTCCTGAATTTCTGCAAGTGTGGACTGCATAGTGTCGCTTGTAAGCGGTTCAAGATAGTCGAGGTCAGACAACTGATCGAATAGGGTGGGCCCTCCTCCCCATGCAACGTCAATGCCCCCCTGATCAATGGCACGTGGCCAGAGTCCGGGCACTGGTTGCATGAAACGCACCTTCGTGACATTGGCCTCTTCGGCATACGTAGAATTAAGGAACGGACCTTCAAATGCTTCTTGTATAGAAGTATCATGACGTGTTATGACAGTAAGGGTCACTCCTTCCTCCCCGTCTCCATCGCCCCCTATGCAGCCTGAAGATGCCAATGCAACGGAAACAAGCAGGAAGCACAAAAAAAGCGAGAATAATTGTTTATAATTGCCCAATCTTTTTGGTTGGTTACTCATGAGCAAACACCACATTCTCATCTTATGTAAAGTATTTATAATTTTTGGAGTAGAAGGCTTTGCACGAGAACGCTCTCCGCACTAAGCAAAAAAATGAAAAGGAAGTTCTAACTTTAAATGTTGGGCCCAGGTAATGATTGATGTGTCGATCTCTGCGCGATTAATTGATAGAAATTTCTGTAAAAGGATGATAATAATATTAATAATATACATTATACATTATTTTAAGCGAAATATAATAAATTACAAGTATATATCACGAATGAGGATATATGGCACGAACAGGATATGAAGAAAAATTTATATAACTTTCAATCGAGAGTAACGTGGGATATTTTTTAATAATGTCTCAACGAGGTGAAAGCAGTTGAACTTGAAAAGATTGGCATCCTTGTTCGTATTATTTGCCCTGCTTTTCTCAATGGTGGCTTCGGCCAGTGCACAGTACGGCACAGAGGCTCACAAGGTCGTAGTGGACCTGGCGCATGAGACTGCTCATGCGGGAGACTTCGAGAATGTGCCAGAGATACTGGAAGCGATGGGATATACCGTCGAAGTGGTCACTGATGAGATTACGGCAGATGTACTGTCAGACGCTGATATGATACTTATACCGGTACCGATGGGCGTATCATACTCCGAAGCGGAGCTCAATGCCCTAGAAACATGGTTTGACAGCGGTAACAAGGCTGTATGGATAGCCGGCGATAGCGATTTTGATGGCGCTGACTACATCCCTGCAACGAACACCATCTTGCATAAACTGGGATCCCACATCATGCTTGAAAACAACAGTGTCGAGGAACCAAACGAGGCATACAACGATGGTGCGGCCTACCGTGTGGTCGCTTCGAACTGGAACAGCGCCCACCCCATTACGGAGGGAGTGGCATATGAAACGTTCCACGGCCCCACGTTCCTCTATGGTGTCAAGGACGGCAATCCAGTAAACCTATACACAGAAAGCATTGACAACGTTGATTGGATAGCGGCCTCTAGCGACTCCTCTGTAGCCGTTGACGCACAACTGACAGGATTCGAGACACCCGGTGTCGAGGCAGGATCAAACGGACCTTTCGTGCTTATGGCTGTAGAGGAGAGGACAGGTGCAGACGAATCTTCTAAGATCGTCGTGAGTGCCGAGGCAATCTTCTCTTCATACAAGAACATGAACATGGACGGACCTTCTGAAAAGGAGAACTTCACCATCGATGGCGGAACGCTTCTCGAGAACACGCTTACATGGATGGGACAGGAATCCGAGGAAGAAAGTTCGAACACGATGCTCTATCTCGGCGTTGGCGTTGTCGTCATCATAATAATCGTAGGTGCTGCCTACGCGATGATGAAGAAGTAATCTTTTTTTCTTTTTTTCTTTTTTTATTGCTTCACAAGGTGTGACAATGCAACTTTCTGTGATCTTGAAAAATATTGAAAAGGATGATATTGAAACGCTCTACGAAGTTGTCAACAAGAAGAAATCCCCACAAACAGGGATAGCTTCGATGGAGAAGATCAAGACGTTTTATAACCTTTTCAAACGCGAATATAGGCAAAAACATACTGACAAGACGCTTCATCATTCCTACGTTTCACTCACGCAAGAGTTCGAAAGAATAGCCGAGATGCTCGATCTGCATCTGCGTGCACTATATGAAGATAACGAATCACCATACAAAAATAAAGCCAGTGAGATGGTATCACACCTGCATCTTCATATCAACTGCATTCTAGACCTTGCGCAAACGTATGACAAGAAGTACCCGGAGTGATCCGATGAATCGCAAGGAAGCACTTCGAGAGGCACTGGACCTCGACCCAGCGGATTCCATTCTTGAGACCGATGATCCCCGGACGTTCATGGTCGAAACGAGGGCCCGCGGCGTGCCGGGCATATGCAACGGAGTACCCGCCGATACGCTTCATGTGTATCTTGTGCTCAAGGCAGACGAAAATGAACTATACGACGAGGTGCCTGCCAGTCCGTGTGCCACACACAAGCAGTATCAAATATACCTCCTCTAACAACTGTGGCTTCGACTGTTTTCTATCTCCTCTCTTTCTTCCTTGAGATGTTCGATCAACTCTCTGAATGGCCATGTAACGTTCGTTTCAGTAGGGCAGCAAAAGAGCGGGCTCACCGGCGGGGGAAACTCGACGGAGCGCAGCACCTTTTGTATCTCGCTCCCCTCGAATCCCACAAACATCACACACCTGTCAGGCGCGTCTTCGAACTGGCCCTCGACGGTCTCTTCGAGTATGGGAAGCACGGTCTCGTCATCAGGTGGGGCGCCCCATGCCGTCACAGGTGATGCAATTGCGTGTTCGATCTGTGTTTTTAGGTCTTCGGCGTCACGATTGCCGAATCCGTAGAGAAGAACTCCTTTTTTCATGACTACACTTTGTACATAATATATTTTTATTTTTGCATTGTTATAGAAAAATATTATCATATTCTATTATAAAATAAATTATTACAATCCATGCACCACAGGAGGACTAATTATGAACCAAAAGACATACACTGCTGCAGGACTCATGGTATGTGTCTTGATGGCAATGGCAATGCCGTCGATGATGGCTGATTCGAACGATGTCACCACTTCAGTACAGGTGGGGGCCTTTGAACCATCGATCGAAACGGTAGTGATCGAGGACGATTCTGGAATGACCCAGTCAAGCCTCGATGTGAACAGGGAATATTATGTCGTAGCATCATTTGTCGAGAAGAATGGATTGCAGGACCTGGACTACGTGAGCGTCGACCTCTATTTTTCCGGGAATGGGACGATAGAACCCAGCACCCACGACAAGCGCTGCAACTACACGCTTACATGGTCCAAGGCTACAGGCGACTGGACCAGCCAACCGGCAGGGTACATAAATCCATCGAACTCGTCAATCGTGGCCACTGCGCCTAGCGTCATCGAGGCAACGTTTGCGTTCTCGCTTGACAAGGTGGCCATGCCCTCAGGGATGCAAAATGCATGGACGGCAGGAGTGACGGTGTGTGACTCCTACGGGCTCTTAAACACCGATCTGACAACGAGCTTCGACGTCAACGATTATATCGAATGGAGCGGACTTCCATCGAGCGTAGCGCTCGGTTCGTCGGAATTGGTGCCTGAGGAGTCGTGGACCCTTGATGCACCCATCGTCGTCACTCCCACGATCACCGCGAATACGCATATCACCGTATCGTTTGAGGCAACGGACCTTGTCAACGGCGATGCATCGATCGATGCATCATCATACATCTCCGCGCAGGCAGCGACCACGCCTGCGGGCGGTACCGTTGCGGCAGGATACGACACTCCGCAACCGGTGCCTGAATCCACGACGCCATTCTTTGAGGACGTATATGCGACGGCGTGTACGCTCGACCCCTCGGTGTCGGGATACACGGACAACGATGATACGATGATCTCATTTTCCGTTGACATACTGCAGGGTTCAACGGTACCGTGCTTGCCAGCCGGAACGTATGCCGGGGCTTGCACGTTCACGTTTGAGAGAGGATCTGGCTCGACTGCCTGATCTTCCTTTTTTTATTTTTGGTGATCCTATGGTAAATAAAGTAGCACACCTTCTTGCAGTTCTGCTCCTGCTCGCGAGCGTGTCCCTTGTCCATTGCGACATTGGCATCGGCATTTCTGGCAACAACCACGAGATAGATATAGATGCATTTCCGTTCGCTTACTCTAGCTCGTTTAGCATACACAATCCCGGCAACGAAGATGCACTTTTTTCGATCAGGGCGACTGGCCCGTATGAGGATGTGACATCGTGGGTATCGATAGAGCCGGCCATCGTTTCCGTGAAAGCTGGCGGATATTCGGACATATCATACGCAATCGAAGCTGATGAGGGGTATGGCGGTGCGTATGAACTCTATCTCGTAGCTACGTGTTATGGCGATGGTGAAACGGAGCAAACGCCTTCAACACCTGTATCTTATCTCCAGACAAGTGGCACGATCAAGCTGACAATCAATGTCAGCGAGTCTGCGGGTGCAATGTCAAGGGGGCTAGGCCACCCGAAGCCACCTCTTGTCGATGATGAGAACACAGGGGATGCGGACACGAACGAGAGTGCCAATAATGTAGAGGCAAACACATTCGAAGCCCCACCCTACATCAACATACCAAAGGAAGTACGATGCGGAACAACAGTGCCCATAGAGGGCGGGTGTCTCCATGGGGAAACGCCGCACGCACTTCACTTTATCATACATACCCCTAGCGGCGATACGTACGAGAGACCGCTTGAGACCAGCATTGAGTTTGACGACGTGGGCGAGTGGCACGCCCTATTGGCTCTTGACAAACAAACGATCATAGGTAAACAGATCATGGTGGTCGAGGGATGTAACGATGCCAGCACCATGCCCTTAATACTGATCGGGGCGGCCATCTGCGTCTGTTGCATAGTGGCATATAGAAGGAAACGGTCCTCCGATTGACACCGGCGATGAGACGGGTGGTAATGCCATACGCATTTTTTCCAAAGAGGAAGAAGACAAAAAATATACCAAAAAGTTTTAAACAGAAATCTGAAAGAAGATACAGCCGAGCTGCAGGGGTAGTGAGATGGTTACAGTACGTTTTGAGCATGTCACGAAAAAATTTACCGAAGTAGTTGCCGTCAATGACGTTTCTATTGAAATAGAGGACGGAGAACTTTTCACACTGCTGGGCCCAAGCGGGTGTGGCAAGACGACACTACTCCGATGCGTTGCCGGATTCTATGTTCCGGAAAATGGCAAGATCTTCTTCGATGATCTCGAAGTGACCCGTATCCCCCCCAATCTCAGGGAGACGGGCATGGTATTCCAGAACTACGCATTATGGCCTCACATGTCTGTCTTTGACAACATCTCGTACGGTCTCAAGATACGCAAGATGGCTAAAAAGGACATCGACGAGAACGTCAATGAGATCCTTGAGCTCGTGCGCCTGAAGGGCATGGAGGAGCGGTATCCATACCAACTCTCTGGCGGACAGCAACAACGCGTCGCACTTGCACGCGCGCTTGTTATCGAACCGAAGGTGCTGCTGCTTGACGAGCCGCTCTCCAACCTTGATGCGAAGCTGCGTATCGAGATGCGTAACGAGATCTCGCGCATCCAGAAACGGCTAGGCATAACGACGATCTATGTGACCCATGATCAGGAGGAGGCGCTTGCCATCTCCGACAGGCTTAGCGTCATGGACAAGGGCGTCGTGCAGCAGGTGGGCACTCCCGTCGAGATCTACTCAGTACCGAACAATCTGTTCGTCGCAGACTTCATCGGAGAATGTAACATCATCAAGGGTACGATCCGGAGCATCGACGACTACATCGAGCTCGAGACGGAGTCAGGACATAGGTTCGTTGGCGTCGCCGAAGAGGGAAAGAAAAGCTCGTTCTCCGTGGGACAGACTGCCTATGCGGCCATACGCCCGGAGAACTTGGAGCTAAAAGAGGAGTCAAGCGAGTCCAATCATATCCAAGG
>DSAJ01000186.1 GCA_011372835.1 Methanomicrobia archaeon
CATCATCCACGTCCGGAACGACGCCATCGTAGTATTTGTTGACAAACGTCAGCGCGCGGTAGATGAAGTTGCCAAGATTGCCGACGAGTTCCTCGTTGTTGCGTTTCTGGAAGTCCTCCCAGGTGAAATCGACATCTGACTTCTCGGGGCGATTGATGTAGATATAGTATCTCCACACGTCCACCGGTATTGACGTGTCTATGACGTCGTTTCCAAAGATGCCCCTGCCGCGAGACTTGGAGAACGCACCACCTTCGTAGTTGAGGTATTCAGTGCTTGATAGCTGATGGACAAGTATGTAGCCATCATCGGCCGCCATGAGCGTTGCAGGGAACATAATGGTATGGAACGGTACGTTGTCCTTTCCCATGAACTGGTAGAGGTCAACGTCTGGGTCTTTCCACCATCGTTTCCAGTCGTCATTGGTGTGGGCCGCATAATCCGCCGTGATGGAGATATATCCGATACATGCATCAAACCATACATAAAAGACCTTGTTGTCCCATCCTTCGAGCGGTACCTTCACGCCCCATTGTAGGTCTCTGGTGATGCATCGCGGTTCAAGCCCTTCATGGATCCATCCAAGTGAGAAGTTGCGCGCATTTGCAGACCAGTTCCTCTTGCCCTCGATCCATGACTCGAGCTTGTCGGAGAGCTTGGGGAGGTCGAGGAAAAGGTGCCGGGAGGTACGGATCGTTGCAGCAGACCCGCATATAGTACAGCAAGGATCTATGAGCTCCTTTGCATCAAGAACCTTGCTGCAGTCCTCGCACTGGTCGCCTCGCGCGTTGGCAGACCCGCAATGTGGACACGTTCCCTCGACGAAGCGATCGGCAAGGAACTTCTCACATTTTGGACAGTATGTCTGTTCAAGGTCCTTTTCAAAGATGTATCCGTTGTTATACGCCTTGAGAAACAGGTCTTGCGTTATTTCGTGGTGGTAGTGTGTTGACGTCCGTCCAAAGTAGTCAAACGAGATATTGAACCATTCATATATCTCCTTGTGCTTCTTGTAGTACTTGTCGCATATCTCTTGCGGGCTCAGTCCTTCCTTGAGGGCGATGGACTCCGTCGTCGTCCCGTGCTCGTCTGTTCCACATACGTAGAGCACCTCGTTTGGAGTGTGTCGCTGATAGCGAGCGAAGACATCGGCCGAGAGCACTTGTATGATGTTACCCAGATGGGGTATGTTGTTAACGTACGGCAATGCACACGTGATTAGGATCTTTTTCTTGGTCATTGTCACACCTCTACCACGTAGAAACGATATCACCCACATACGAAGTTATATTTAAATAGTTTCGGTTTTAGTAGGGGGTTAGTGATGGCATGCTGATACAAGGTGGACTCGTCTATACAAACGGTGCGTTCGTCGAACGCGACATAGAGACCGAGGGGGGCGTTATACGTTCTTTGGGCACAGGCCTTGAGGGAGATGATGTCTTTGACGCCCGAGGATTTGTGGTCGTGCCCGGATTCGTCAATGCTCACACACACCTTTCAATGTCGCTTCTTCGGGGAGCAGGCGACGACATGCCGCTGCATTCATGGCTCAATGACCGCATCTGGCCTCTCGAGGCATCACTTTCCTACGAAGACTGTTACTGGGGGTCGCTTTTCGGTATAGTGGAGATGCTCAAGACAGGCACGACGTGCTTCAACGACATGTACTTCCACATGGATGCCACAATCCGTGCGGTAAAGGAAGCGGGTATACGTGCTGCGATTACGCATGCGGTGATAGACCTCGGTGACGAGAAGAAGGCGCAAACCGAACTTCAGGAGTCGTCCAGGATACACCGCATGTGCAGGAACGAAAAACGTATCTCATACATGATGGGCCCTCATGCGCCGTACACATGTTCTGAGGCGTTCCTTTTACAGATCAAGGAATATGCGCGCGCCCATGGCATCAAGACCCATATACACCTATCGGAGACAAGAAAAGAGGTCGAGGACATGGAGCAGGAGCACAGCATGACGCCTGCAGGGTATCTCGATTCCCTTTCGTTCCTTGATGAGGAAACTATCTGTGCACATGGCGTCCATTTAACGCCCGAAGACATCAAGCTTCTCTCTTCGCGTGGATGCAGCATCGTGCATTGCCCCCAGTCGAATCTCAAGCTCTCTTCCGGCATCGCACCGCTGCCACAGATGCGTGACGCCTCGATCAACATAGCACTCGGTACCGATGGTGCCGCTTCGAACAACAGCCTCAGCATGATCCAGGAAACGAAGTGCATGGCGCTCATACACAAGTTGCAGGGCGCAACGGAGGTACCCGCATCGACAGCATTTTCCATCGCGACACGGGGCGGTGGCAAGGCGCTCGGACTGCCAGTGGGCGAGCTCGCACCCGGTTATAATGCCGATATGGCGTTTATTGATGCATCACATTTTTCCATGCGACCATCCCATTCCTTGATTTCCAATCTCGTCTACTCCCTGCAGGAAGAGGCAATTCGTCATGTCATGGTGGATGGAACGTTCGTGCTCAGGGATCGGGAACTTACCATGGTCGACGAGAAGTCGATAACCGAGAAGGCAAGTGAACATGCCAACGCACTCGTGGAGCTGATAGGATGAAGATCCTCGTGACAAACGACGACGGGGTCCATAGCCCTGCTCTTGTCTATCTCCGAGACGAACTTGAACAGTTCGGCGACGTCACCATCGTCGCCCCGGAGCGCGAGGCGTCAGCCTCGTCACATGCCATCACAGTGCATCATCCTCTGCGCCTCTACGAGTGTACGCTCTTTGATGGGTCGCGTGGGTGGGCTGTATCGGGGACACCCGCCGACAGCGTCGTGCTTGGCATCTTGAAGTTTGGAACACCCGACCTCATCATATCAGGCATCAATCCCGGCGCAAACCTCGGCGATGACGTAACGTACTCTGGGACGGTGGGCGCCGCATTCGAGGCAGCTCTCTATGATATCAACGCCATTGCAGTCTCGGTCATCGATGTCGAGGAACCGGACTATGCAGAGGCTGCACGTCAGACCGCCGATGTCGTACGCATGAGCGAACAGCTTCCCAACCCGTTCCTTCTCAACGTGAACATACCGCCACATCACAACGGAAAACGCCGTATCACCACGCTTGGACGGCGGTTATGGTCAAACAATGTTCAAGAGCGCATCGACCCACGCAACAAACCGTATTATTGGATATCGGGCGAGCCAAAGGAGACCTATGACGAGGGCACCGACATCCACGCTACCAATCACGGCTTCATATCGGTGACGCCCCTGAAGCTCGACCTTACGGACTCGTTGATGATCGAACGTCTCAGGACATTGCTCGAATGAATGCACCACTCATCATACTGGGTCGGCAAAACCAAAAAGCTTATAATCTATGAATAGATGCACAAGATAGGTGTTTTCATGCTTGATATCCGCCTTTTTAGAGAATCACCTGAAATTGTCATACACAATCTCACGAAGCGCGGCATGGACACGTCAAAGGTCCAGGAGATAATCGACCTCGACAAGCTGCGCCGCGAGAAGATCACTTCCGTGAACACGCTCAAAAAGGAGCGTAACGATGTTGCAATGCGCATCAGGGATCTCAAATCCGAAGGCAAGGAGATACAGGACGAGATCGACAGGATGCGTACGATAAACGACGATATCGACCGGCTCGACCAGGAGATACAACATGTTGAGTCATCGCTTGACACGTTGCTGCTGCGCATGCCTAATATTCTTCACGAGTCCGTGCCCGTGGGTGAGGAGAACGTGACGATACGTGAATGGGGAGAGCGCGATCATCTGGGATTCCCCGCCAAGGGACATACCGAGGTGCTCCAGGCACTGGGGAAGGTCGACATCGAACGTGCAGCGAAGATCGCGGGGTCGCGATTTTACTTTCTAAAGGATGAACTCGTCATGCTCGACTATGCGCTGATGCGCTTCTCGCTCGACTACATGGCTGAGCAGGGATATACGCTGATCGAGCCCCCGTATATGATGAAGCGCCGTCCTTACGAGGGCGTGACGGACCTTGGCGACTTTGGCGACGTCATGTACAAGGTGGAGGATGAGGACCTCTATCTTATTGCAACTTCCGAACATCCCATGGCCGCCATGTACATGGATGAGATATTCGAAAGTGACGGCCTGCCGCTTAAGATGGCAGGTATCAGTCCCTGTTTCAGGAAGGAGGCCGGCAGCCATGGAAAGGACACAAAGGGCATCTTTCGCGTTCATCAATTCAACAAGGTCGAACAGTTCATCTTCTGCAGACCCGAGGAATCGTGGAACTACCTCGAAGAGCTCATCGGCAACGCGGAGGACCTCTACCGACGCCTGGAGATACCTTATCGTATCGTGAACATATGCACGGGCGACATTGGTACGGTGGCAGCGAAGAAGTACGACCTCGAGGCATGGATGCCAGCCCAATGCACATACCGCGAGCTCGTTTCATGCTCCAACTGTACAGACTACCAGGCGCGAAGGCTCAACGTACGCTATCGCACGAAGGACGGAAACGTGATGTGCCATACGCTCAACTCCACCGCGATTGCCACGACGCGTACCCTCGTTGCTCTCGTTGAGAACTACCAGAACGAGGATGGTTCTATCACCATACCGCAGGCATTGCGCCCATATGTGGGCAACAGGAAAGAGATCGGCGTGGGCGAGTCGTAAATGTATGATGGCTACATCACCGACAATCATATGCACATCGACCCGCTCCACGGAATCGGCATCGATGCAGTGAGACAGTTCGTGCGCGCAGGCGGCACGCATCTCATACTCGTCGGCAAGACCGCATGGGATTGGGATATCGATGCCACCACTGTCGATGACTTCAGGAATGCTTATCTTCGTACCATCGAGCTTGCCGGGCGAATAAACGAATCGACCGAGGCGACGGCATATCCCTTGGTGGGATACCACCCTTCCGAGTTCGTGCGGTTGGCTGACGCTCACGGGATAGCGTATGCATACGAGGTGGGCATCGAACTCATCGATATCTGGGAATCGCTCTATAAAGATGGCCTCATCGTTGGCATCGGCGAAGTTGGCCGCCCGCATTTCGAGGTGCCATGCGATGTGCTCGACGCTGCCAACGAATTGTTATTTGAATACTTGAAGGCTGCATCACGCATGCAGTGTCCCCTTCAGCTGCATACCGAGCACTTCACCACAGCGTCGTTCGAGGAGCTGGGGGTGCTAGTGAAAAAAGCAGGTTCTCCCCGCAAGGTGGTCAAACATTTCAGTCCCTCTTTGCCTGATATCGCGCTGGACAACGGTGTGACGGCATCCATCGTTGCTTCAAAGGATGCCATCAGGGATGCGCTTGTCCGCTCGAAGACGTTTTTCATGGAGACGGACTACATCGATGATGCGTCGCGTCCCGGTGCGGTGCTTGGCCCCAAGATGGTGCCGCGAAGGACCCACCATCTTCTTGAGCAACAGGCGATGTCGGAAGAGGACGTGCATCACATACACGAGGATCTCGTCACAAAAATATATGGTGTCGATATGGACGTCAAACCTGTCTACGAAAATGTTAAGTAATCAACGATGAGATTATGGGTGTGATAGTGTGGCAGCGCGAAAATTGAGGGTCAAGGACGTGGTGTATGGTTCCATTCTCCCCCGGGAGCGTGGCACGCCCAGGCTTCGCACCAATTTCGGTGAACATGAGGAGGTGCGTCTCTGCGGCACCGTGCTCAATACGTTCATCAATGACGAAGGCACATATGGGAACCTCGTGATCGACGACGGGTCCGCTAGCATCGTGGCGAAGTTCTGGCGCGGTGATGTTAATCGTGTTAAGGAAACGGCTCTCGGGGACATCCTCGATGTCGTCGCCACCGTCGGCGAGTACAACAACGAGATCTATGTACAACCATCATCTATTTTCACTACAGATCTTCATGCATGGATCTATTTTCAGCTCAGCGTCGCATCCGAGATACGGCGTCTCGACGAGCAAGGGAATTGGAAGCGCGTCGAGGAGCGTTCATCGGATGAGGCCGCGTCATCGTTTGAACAGTATCAGGACGCACAAGACCAGCGACAGTGGTCAAACGAGACATCTAGTGCATCGGCGACCGGTGAAGAGGTTGACTCGTTTGAGGAAGATACCATCATCTTTGACGACGACGAGATCACGCGCACCGTCCTCGAATCCCTGGGCGAGGAGGGCAGCACCAAGGATGAGATCGTCGAGAAGACCGATTTGGATGACATCGACGTCATGCTCGCGCTACGGGAACTGATGGAATCCGGCGACATCTTCGAGGTCGACGGCACCTACAAGAAGCTTTGACCATTGACATCCCTGTCGATGCGATTAAGCAAGAGCACGATACAGTGTGAAGCATGGAGCACTCGTGGCGAGACGGAGACGCGTAGCGGTGCATCGTGCAGCAACTTATCTTCTTCCGGTTCGAATCCTATATGGTCGCCGAGCACGAAGCAGGGGTCTGAAGGAAGAGTGCAGCTGGCCATATCATCTCCTTTTTCGTCAAGGACCACGAGCCGTTCCATGTTCTCTTCCACGATGTCCTTGAACGACGCATCGGAGACATAGATGCCAGGAGTTGATTCGACCTCCTCTCCAGGTTCGTATGCACGCAGTGCCTTTTGCAGCAATATGGCGGTGCTTCGCTCGTCAGGCGAGAGGTACCGTACCTTATCACCTCTTACGCGGATGGTACGGGGCGGCGTAGGGGGGCCTTCGAGGCACAAAATGACTTCTACATCAGTACGTATGTCATGAGAGAGCAAGAGCGAAGAGGTAAGACATCGGCACATCACGTCCATCCTTCCACCAGAGCCCGGCAGGTCTTTGAGTAGGAATTCGGGACTCGAATGCGCTTTGTTTCCCTTGATGACGATCGTTATCATGATACAAACTTTTTCTTAGATGTTATTATTTTTTTGCTTTGCCATGCAGCCTCGAACAACGTTTATAAAAGAAACCAGAATTAAATATGTACATGCGTGGACTCTATATCGGAAGATTCCAGCCATTTCATCTGGGACACCTTGAAGTGGTCAGAACGATCATGGAAAAGGTCGATGAGCTCATCATCGTCATTGGCAGTGCCCAATACTCGCATACTCACCGCAATCCATTCACTGCAGGGGAACGATACGAGATGATACGCTCCACACTCATCGAAGAGGGCATATCCTGCTCACGGTTCATGATCGTGACAGTGGAGGACATCAATAAACACCCCCTGTGGGTGGCGCATGTCAGAAGCATGGTGCCGACATTTGATATCGTCTTCACCAACGAGCCTCTTAACGCTCGCCTCTTCGAAGAGGCCGGCTGCAAGGTAGAGGGAGTGCCACTCTTCTCACGGGCAATGTACTCTTCAACACGCGTTCGAGAGGAGTGCATCACGTCACAGGAGTGGTCTTCGCTTGTCCCAAGCGCCGTGGCAGAGGTCATCAAGCGCATCGATGGCGTGACCCGTCTTTGTCAGATTCATAGTAGTGATTCGTAAAAGCTGTGCTAAGCGAAACCTTTTTATTATTATAATAATAGTATATATCAAGTGGAGTGATATTGATGAACAACATTATCAAGAAAGGCTTAGACCGTGCCGATGCAACGTATGAGGTCTCAGTGGTCATCGACAATGCAGAAAAGGATGTGCTCGATGTGTTCTCACCTGCAAACGTGTCGGTGAAGACCACCCATACGCCGCATGGCATCTATGTCCACATTAGAGGCGATGCGACAGAGGTCATGGAAGCAGAAGTCGGTCTCTACGAGCTCTTGGTGTCTACCTACGACCTTGACTCGGGTTGCGGCCTGGTACATTCGAAGGCGTAATCCTTTTTCTTTCCTTACCCTACTATTTTTATAGGATGCCGAGTGCATACGCTCATGGAACATCGAAGGAAGGGGCTAGTGCTCGTCACTTTGTTCTCGTTTTCATGGTCGCTCCAGATCACGATGTCAAAGGTCGTGCTCAACGCGGGCATGTCTGCCTTTTCGCTCCTCTTTCAGGTCATGGTGGTTTCATCGATTTGCGTCTCGGGTTACATTCTTTTGTTCAAACGCAGCGCACTTAGTGGCATCGAACGCAACGACCTCCTCCGCCTTGTGCTCGTCGCCGGCGTGGGGACCGCACTGGCAAACAGCTTTGGATATTACGGCCTTGAGAACTCTACCTCTATCAATTTTGGCTTCTTGGTGAAGACCGCGGTCGTCTTCACGCTCGTGTTTGCGCATTTCATGCTTGATGAGCCGATACATGTTAGAAAGCTCATGCTCATGTCCAGCCTGCTCTTTGGCGTCTATCTCGTCACGACCAATGGCAGGACGCTCGTGCCCACACCGTACGACGCGTTCATCATACTGAGCGCTTCACTCTATGCACTTGCCAATGCGATAGCAAAGCCCGTGCTCAGGAAGGTACACTCCGAGGTTGTCGCATTGTTCAGGCTTGGCATGGGCTCGGTCTTCCTGGCAGCCATATTCCCTTTCCTCGAGCCGTCCTTTTACATTCCAGAGCACGTACCTCTCGTTATCATCACGGGATTGTTGCTGGCATTGATGCAGCTCTTGCTCTACAAGACGCTCCAGAACACGACGGCATGCTATCTCAGCATGATGTCGATGCTCACGCCACTTCTCGTGATGGCCCTTGGTCTCATCGTCCTTGGCGAGCAACTGCACACGGTGCAGGCCATCGGAGGCCTGATCGTCGTCTGTTCAGGCATATTCATCCACAAAATCGAGATATGAGCTGTCCATTTCTGGCACCGCGGCTACCTTTTCGAATCCATATATCGCTCGACCTTTGAGAGTGCCTTATCGATGATCTCGACTGGCGGAAGGAAGACGCCCCTGAAGTGCATCTTGCCCTGTACGGGCGAGAATCCCGAACCATGGACAAAGAGCACATGGCAGTCGTGGAGCACGTCAAGCACGAACTGTTTGTCGTCGTTCCATGCGGGATGCGTGATCTTGGGGAATATATAAAAAGCTCCCGAGGGTCTCTGGCATTCGATGCCCTCGATCTCGTTCAACCGTTTGTGCATGAAGTCCCGTCGCTTTCGAAGCGTTGCTACCATATCACTAATGTGGTCTTGGGGACCTTGCAACGCTGCGATGCATGCTTGTTGGCAGGGCGCGTTGGGGCACAATCTCAGCCGGGCATATTTCTTTACAGCTTCCTCGATCTCTGGCATCGTTCCTTCTGGATCGTGGAAGGCCATGTAGCCCACCCTCCATCCAGGAACGAGATAGACCTTGGAGAATCCATTGAGAAGCACCACGGGGACATCGCTGTTGTAGTGCATTGGTGAGACGTGCTCACCCTCGTAGATGATCCTGTCGTATATCTCATCAGATATGAGGAAGATGTCATGCTCGCCGCAAAGGTCGACGACCTCTTTGACCCGTTTCTTGGGCAGCAAGGCGCCGGTGGGGTTGTTGGGATTGATGATGGTGATCGCCTTCGTACGATCGGTGATCTTTGAGCGCATGTCATCGATGTCAAAGGCCCATTCCTCGTCTTCGACCGTATCGTATGTAATGGGCGTGGCGTCAAAATAGCGTGTAAGCGCCGTGTAGGGCGGATAGGCCGGGCCTGGCACGAGAAGGTCGTCGCCGGGATCGAGCGACGCGCCGATGAGCATGTGAATGGCTTCTGAGACCCCGTTTGTAACGAGTATGTCATCGATGGTGGCCTCAAGCCCCTTGGTCGACTCATACGATAGTATCTCCTTTCGAAGCTCAACGTTCCCTTCCGAGGGTGTGTAGCCCATGTCGGTGACCTCGTTTGCCCCGCACAGTGCATCGAGCATGTGTTGTGGGGTGGAAAAATCGTATTTGTTGGGGTCGCCAATGTTGAAGTTGGTGATGTCTGCGCCCGATGCAACTAGTTTCGTTGCCGGCACGACGACATCGCGTATGGCATATTCTACCGTGTCTGAACGTATCGAGGGATGCATCATCATACCTCCTCTATCCTGTGCAGGCGCTGCAGCACGTCCTTTGTCCACGATGATGCATAGTTGAGCCGTCGTTCGAGCCGTTTGATGGCAATATCCATCCCCGAGGTGGCTATACGTTCTCTTAGCCATGCATCGTCCTGGTCTGGTCCAAGGAATATGATGTCGGGCTTGATATCCTCTACCGACTTGAACATGTCCTCGGTATCGCCCAGCACCGCCTTCTCGACCATCCGCAGACTGCCGACGATGAGCTTTCGCTCCTCTTCGTCGAACACGGTTCGTTTCCCCTTGATC
>DSAJ01000114.1 GCA_011372835.1 Methanomicrobia archaeon
GGAGAAATTCGAGAAACAGCGCACCTCGCTTCGCGAGGACCTCGCATCGCTTCGCGAGGAGATCGAGAACGCCTCCCAGGCCGACGCACGCCTCTCCGCTGAGATCGCTGCTGCGCGAAAGAGCGCAGGGGAGCTTGAGCGCTCCCTCGGGTCCAAGCGTTCAAGGAATCAGGCTATCGAGACCTCGCTCGCAAAGGCCCGCGAGTCTCTCGAGGACATACGTGGGCGCATGTCGTCGCACAAGGGGGAGCTCGCCACGGTGGAGGAACAGCTGCGCGAGGCACGAGAGCGCAAGGACGCACTCGACGCCAAGGTGGAGGAATACCGCTCAGAGAGCGTTGAACGCTCACAGAAGCTTGCTGACGAGCTTGCCAAAAAACGCCATGAGCGCGAGGAGCTCGTTTCATTGATCTATTCGCTTGAATCCCAACGGGATACCCTCGCAGCCCGCAATGCCTCCATATCGGATGAGATTGCATCGCTTTCAAGCGATGCCGAGGGTCTTGAAGCGGAGCTTTCCTCGCTCGAGGACGAGATAGGGACGGCGGAACTCGACCTCGAGAACAAGCGCGACGAGGAGTCCGCTCTATCGTCCGTGCTCCAGGACATCAAGGCGCAGCGCGACACGTTGCGCACAACGCTCTCGGCGACACGTGATCGCCGTGAGAAGGTGATGGGACGCAGCGCCAAGGCAGAGGCAGACATCAAGGCGCTCGAGGTAAAAAAGGAGGGGCTCGATGAGCAGATACTGGGGCTCGAGGAGGAATCCGCCTCGTTTGAACGGCCAAAAGAGGTCGTCGAGGACCTTAAGGAGCTCAGATTCAAGATCGGACGCATGGAAAAGGAAAAAGAAGAGCTCGAGCCCATCAACATGCGTGCCATAGAGGAGTATGACGAGGTCGAAAGCAGGTACCTCCTGCTCTCGAGCAAGCGCGACAAGCTGCTTGAGGAGAAGACCTCCATCCTTCGCTTCATCGACGAGGTGGAAACAAAAAAGCGCGACGTCTTCATGCAGGCATTTGACGTTGTCAGCAAGAACTTCACCGAGATCTTCGACCAACTCTCGCCGCAGGGTGAGGGCAATCTCGTCCTCGAGGACGACGAGGACCCCTTCGGCGGCGGCCTTTTCATCGAGGCGCGCCCCGCGGGCAAGGAGCTCGTGAGGACCGAGAGCATGTCCGGCGGCGAGAAGGCGCTGACCGCATTGGCGTTCGTGTTTGCCATCCAGCAGTACAAGCCGGCCCCCTTCTACATTCTCGACGAGATCGACGCACATCTCGATGACGACAACGTGCGCAAGGTCTCGGAGCTCATCAAGCATTCGTGCGAGTCGTCCCAGTTCATCGTCGTTACGCACAGGGACGCGATGATGGCACGCGCTGACAGGCTGTTTGGCACGTCGCTGCAGAAGGACAAGATCTCGCGCATCGTCTCAGTGGAGCTCGAACAGGTCGCCGAGCTAGGCGACATGCAGCGCTACGGTGTGGCAGAGGTCTGAGCTACATCGATTTCTTTTGCATTATTTACATTTTATCCGCAAGATTTTAATAGATATATTTGTTACTTCTTTGCGGAGGACCACTCTTATGATCGACGTCTCAGTTGCTGACTCAAGGACGCTTAAAAATATCTTTGAGTCGATAGCAGAGATAGTCGATGAGGCCGCCTTCATTTTCGATAACGACTGCTTCCGCATAGACGGTGCCGACCCTTCGATCATCTCGAAGGTCGAGGTCTACCTCAAGAACAGTTTCTTCATGGAGTACAACGTTGACACTTCGTTCGAATTCGGCGTTGACATGGTCTCGCTTGACAAGATCGCCAAGCGCATCCAGGGACCCGACACCGTGCGGCTCATCTCCCGCGATCGTGAGAACATCCTCGAGATCGTCCTCAACGGCGGTATCGAGCGCAAGTTCGACGCTTCGCTCATCGAGCTCAACAACAATCTTCCGCGCATCGACATCGCTTTTCCCGTGGCCATGGAGCTTGACACTGAGGTGTTTCGAAACTGCATCAAGGACCTTGCCGTGGCAGGGGGGTCGGTAACGTTTGACGTAAGCGACGATGCGCTCGTGATGTCGTCGATAGGCGAGCTTGGCAACGCTGTCATCACAATTAGCAAGGACAACGAGTCGCTTCGTGATGTCACGATAGACAGGCCCTGCTCAGCACGCTACAATCTCTCGTATCTCGTGTCGTTTCTCAAGGCGGGGCAGATATCAGACACCATACGCCTTTCAATGGGGGAGAAGGATTACCCGCTCAAGCTCGAGTTCTCCTTCGAGCACGGCAACATGATCTTTTATCTTGCTCCCATGGAGTACTAGGGCCCTTGTGCGATGGGACAGTGACATCCAGCAATTCAGGAAGGGAAGTCCATACGGGCTACGATCAGAATACGTTGTCCTTTTTGGCCAGTTTCCCGAACAAAAGTGTTGAGAGGAGCCCCTTGCTCTGGCGTTTCAGGATCTTGTTGTAGAACTCGTCGGTCTCATGGGCGTCCAGGAAGGCGAACTCGTCCACGATGCCCTCGATTAGTTCGATCTTCTCTTTGTGGTCAGAGGGAAATGTGAGCGTATAAATGTCCTTTTGCAGTGTCTGTGCGAATTCAAGGTCGTTCCAGACGATATAGGGATACGTTTCGTAGACCGACATCCCGACGACCGCATCAGACGATTCGAGGAACGTGCCAAGACGCTTCTTGTCCTTTCCCCGGTAGTCGTAGGGATTGATGATGCTCTTTGCGCCCAGCTCATCCTTGATGAGGCGTATGGCGTATTCTTCCGTTGGCGTGTGGTATGCAAGCGATGGGTGGCTGAAGTAGACCTTCATGGCATCTTATCCGTATATGGTGACGTCGATGGCGTCACCCTCGTTGACGGCGAGCGCCTTGCGCAGGTATGTGGGCGCGACGATCTCGACGATGTTTTCGTCATGGTGCGTACGGTACGGTATGATGATGGCGCCGTCGATCTTGTTGCCAACCTTTGCCTTGTACGCCTTCACCGCACCAAACGACCGGTCCTCGGTCTTGAATCCCTCTATCGGGATGAACGTGAGCTTTTCAATGGCGGCGTTGAACCGTGCGAGATTGTTGTCGTCGAGCTTGAGATTGAACGTGCCGGGGTAGAGCGAGAAGCCCAGCTTCTGTATGAACTGATTCCTGTATCCCTGTTGCGAGATGTAATACTTCCCTTCCCCCATGCCCGTGATGAGGCGCCCGCGGATCGTTATCTCGTTTTCAGACTTGCTGAAGATGTTGTAGAGGGTAAAAAAGAGGTCTTTCATCTTCGCAGCGCCCTTTTCGGTGAGGATGACCTGCTGGCGCCGGGGGCTGCCCGTACGCTCGATGAATCCCCTTTCCTCAAGCATCTGAAGGCGCCTGTTGGCCGTCTGTTGCGAAGTGCCCAGTTCCTGTGCGAACTCTCCTGACGTGAGATATATCCGTTCCTCTATCGCTCCACGCTTGGCGAGCGGTATGAGGCTCGCCACTTCCTCGATCTCCACGGTACCACCTAGGTATATCTCCGCGTTCATACGCATAAATATCTTTGGTCTCATATTTGGGTAGGTATGACCGCTGTCCAGCATGTCCTTCGCGACGCAATCTTTATAAACGTCTCGGCGATGTTTAATAGGGGATTTCACGTGAGCAGAAAACCATTCGATCTCATTCATAAGAATCTTGATAACGATGTAGAGGTCTATCTACGCGATGGCCGCATGATACGCGGTAGGATGGTCGGGTACGACAAGGACCTCAACATCGCACTCGCAGACGCGACATCGCAAAAGGGGGACACGACGCGCGACTACAAACGCCTTGTTCTGAGAAGGAACAACATACTCAGCATCGGAAAAGAGGGAGACGTCATCTGGGAGGAGGAGTGAAAATGCGGGCGCTCACGCTGGATGGCAATGAGGTCCATCCCACGAAGGTGGTATGCCTCATCGTCAACTACCATGCCCACGGCAAGGAGCTCAAGCATGCCGTTCCCGACATGCCGCTTTGGTTCCTCAAGCCGCCGCAAACGATCATCGGCGATGGGGAGTCGATCGTCTTGCCCGAGCTTTCCGAAACCATTCACCACGAGGTGGAGCTGGCCGTCATCATCGGCAAGGGCGGAAGCAACATTCCCCGCGAGAAGGCGCTCGGCCACGTTCTTGGCTACTCCATACTTCTTGACATCACGGCACGCGACCTCCAGGACAAGTACATACGGGAGGGTCGCCCATGGTCGATAGCCAAGGGATTTGACACGTTCGCGCCCATGAAACTCGATATCGTTCCAGCAGCCGCCATCAAGGACCCCAACGACCTCGACCTGAGTCTCACGGTCAATGGCGAGGTGCGTCAGTCCTCGAACACGAAGGACATGATATTTTCCGTCGAGGACATCATCTCGGAGATATCGAAGGTCACGACGCTCGAACGTGGCGACGTCATCGCCACCGGGACCCCCGAGGGCGTGGGACCGCTCCGCCCGGGCGACACCCTGCACGCATACATAGAGTCAGTCGGCACGCTTGACGTCGACGTCGCCAAGAAATAGTCACTTACTCCTCGATGGCGGGATTGACAAACGAAGCCTTGCAGTACTCGACGCCCTTTGTCTTGTTTATCCTTTGATACGTCTCCTTTATGTCAAACCAGTCTCCCTCGCACGTGAGCACGCCAAGCACTTTGTTTTCCTTCGCAGGAACGTTCGTTGATGCATGCACCGTTGCCTTGGACGAGACCGTGGCATCGTGGAGCTGCTTAAGGACGGAGTGCACAGTGGGATCATAGAGATACGTGATGGTGCCTATGAGGAAATGCGACCCCTTCATGAACTCGGATTCGCTCACCTTTGAGCGTATCAGTTCCGATATCGCCTTCGAACGGTTCTTGTAGCGTTCCGACTCGATGATATCGTCGAACTTTTTCATGAGAGTCGTCGGCACCGATACGCCGAATCGTGTTACCCTTTGCATATGGGTATTATCTTACGTTCCTAGAAAAAGGTTGCCCATCCTGTGGATCCATTATTCCTCGTAGATGCGGATGGTGCCAAGCTCGGTCGCAGCCTTGAGCGATATCTTGTTGGAGGCATTTTCATACGAAGACGATTCGAAGCTTGACGGATGCTCTCCGGCCCTGCGCTCGAGGTAGGTGGTATTGGTGATAGATCCCCTTTCGACAGATGCTCTCACCCGCAGTGGCAGCTCTGCCTCGTCTACGACGATGCGGATCGACCCGAGCTCTGAAGTGATGTCGTAAGACTGTTCGTCCCCCCACGGACGCGTCTTGAACTTGATGCTGCCCAGTTCGGTGGCAAGCGAGCCACGGTCAAACGAGATGTTCGTTGTGATGTTGCCCTTCTCGGTGCTGGCGGCGAGCTCAGGTCCCGTGACGTTCACGAGGCGTATGTTTCCATTCTCGTTGGAGAGCGCAAGCTTGTTTTTGACATTCATGTCCTCAAGTGAGAGCGAGCCCGTCTCTGCGGCGATATACACGGAATCGGCATTCAGCTCCCTGACATCGATGTTCCCGTTCTCCGACGTGAGCCGGCACATTTCGCAGTCAAGCGTCTTGAGCGTGATGTTGCCCTTCTCGGTAGTGAGTTCAAGAGAGGGTATCGTGGTGTGCGGAACGGATATGTAGAGGTCTACCGATGTGCCGCGTGGCATGTCCGGGGCAATCCTGATAACGCGCTTCGTGTTCCTGAGATAGACCTTGTAGTCGAGGTCGATCTCATCGAGCACCTCCTCGCAGCGTTCACGCTGTGAGGACTTGCACGACTTCACGACGCGGATCTCAACGTTCTTGTCGTCGCTTCCCTTCACGAAGATCTTGCCGCGTTCGACATGGCACTTGAGCTCAATAGGCGCGTCGCCCTCCAGGGGGACGGTGATCTTTTCCTCACGCTCATACTTCTCGCCGGCAGGATTGTTCATGCCTGCCGTCTTGAGCTGCTCCTTGAGCATGCGCATCGTGTTCTTGAGCACCTCGTTGACGTTCTCCGTCACCTCGGTGGTCATCTGTTCGATGTCGCGGCTGATGGTCTCGGATGGTTCATGGTCGAGGTCCATGATACGATTCTGGAGCTTCTTGATGCGCTCCTTGTAGTTCTTCTTCATCTCCCTGTAGGTCTCTTCGCTGATCTCGCTGTCCTTGTACATCCTTTCAATGTCCTCGACAATCGAGAGAAGACGCTCCAGTTCGAGTTTGTCCTTTACAGCCACGTTTCCCACCAGCCTGGATGTTTATCCACTTTTTTTTGAGTACATATTAATGTTTCCTTTTAGGTGATTACAGGAGCGTGTTGAGGGTGAACCGCTCGCAACATCCGTACTCCGGACGCTCGGTGATCTCCTCATCCGAAGGCTGAACGGTCTCCTTCGAATCACGGGTTATCTTGTTTTTCACCAATGAAAAAACGTTCCATGCGAAACGTTGTGCGTTGGATGTGTTCATCATTTTGCACCTCACTTGAATTCTTGCTATGAAAATATTACTATATACTCTTATTTAAGCTTTTCTTGATAATTTTTGCTTTAATTTATTAAAAAAATAATAATTAGCCTTATTTTCTTGTTTTTTAAAAAATTAAAACGTTTTTTCAAAACAGAAAAATATATATACAAAAAAGAAAAACGGCTAATCATGCTCATCGATGCCCTTTCGGCGATGTCTAATGAATACCGGATGATGATCCTGGACGCCCTCAAGGAGGGAAGCAAGCGCCCCCAGGACATGGAGAAGATAACCGGGCTCACACGGGGAGGACTAGAGCGTCATCTCAAGATACTCCTCGACTGCTCGCTCGCGGAGAAGGAGACATACGTCGAAGAGGGCAGGGCAAAGGTGATCTTTTATCTCAGCGACGAGGCCGCCGATTTCCTGGAGCGCATTGAGAGTCTCTACAGTGAGTTCTACAAGCAAATCGTGCAGCGAAAATCCCCGGAGGAGTACAAGAAGGAGCAGATAAAGATCCTCTCAGTGAAGATCGACAAGGTCAACGAGTCGTTGAAGGAGATAGAACGGTTGAAACAGAGCGGTGACATCGAGGACAAGGAGTACCTCGACCTGAAGGTGCAGTACGTCAACGACCTGATAGAATACCAAAAGGAACTCTCGTCCCTCTAGCTCCTACCCGAGGTCCTTCGCGCCTTTTCATGCTCATGTTCCTCTTTGAGGTACCATACCACGCCGCGTTCGGACTCCTTGCTGTCGATCTTTCCCTCCTCCTTGAGGCGCAAAAGATTGAGCGTTGCCTTCGCCGTTGGCAGACCAGCCTTCTTCGCCACTTCCTCTTTTGTGAGCGGCGTGTCCGTGTCCCTGACGACTTCAAATACCTTCGTATACATACGGTCACCTCATCAAAGCATTTATATATGTAATATGGCATCTCGTTATAATAACCTTTCTCCTTTCAAGTAGTGGTACCACCACCAACTTATTTAAAGGGAACATATTTTGTATATGGGAAGTGTTGACAAAAAGGGGTGTTAGAATGAGTGACAGAATACAGAACGTGATTGAATATATGCAAAACTATGTGGTAGCAGATACGATGGTCCCACGCAATATCAGGAAGGCGGCCTCCGATGCTATTTCTCAGCTGCAGCGCAGCGGTGTCGAGAACAAGGTAAGGGCATACGCCGCCATCGAGCTCCTCGACGAGATATCAAACGATCCCAACATGCCCATGCACACACGAACGGTGATATGGGAAGTGTTGAGCGAGCTCGAGAAGATCGAGTAATCCCATTGGGTGTAGCTGGATGTATGGATGGTCAGGCAACCTTCTCAATGTCTCGCTGTCTGACGGTTCCATATCTTATGAGGATACTCCATATCTCCAGGACTACATCGGCGGCAGGGGCCTTGGCGTTCGACTCTTTTTCGACCGTGCCTCGCCATGTATCGATCCCTATGACCCGTCCTGCCCCCTTGTCTTTTCTTTCGGCCCATTGAACGGCACCCCTGCACCCACGTCCGGGCGCTGCAGCGCCGTGACGCGTTCACCCCTTACCATGACGATATTCGATTCAAACTGCGGAGGGTCGCTTGCCACCAGGGCAAAGGCCTGCGGCAACGATGCGGTATGCATCACCGGCCGCGCTGATGCGCCATCCATCCTCGTCGTCGAGGAGGACACGGCATCCATCGTTCGTGCCGGAAGTCTGTGGGGCATGGACATCCCCTCTGCCGGCGCTGCGCTCAAGGAGCGCTACGGGACACGCGTCGGTCTTGCAATGATCGGTCCCGCGGGGGAGGCAGGCGTGCGCTTTGCCACCATTTCCACCGACGACTACCGCGTCTTTGGGCGCGGGGGGCTCGGTGCGGTCATGGGTTCCAAGAATCTCAAGGCCGTCGTGTTCATGGGCTCCCGCAAGACCGCCGTTGCCGACCCTGTACAGCTCAGATTCGTCCGCGAACAGGCGCGCAAGCTCCTTGAGGCAAATCCCATCACGTCCCGTGGCCTCAAGGCGTTTGGCACCCCCATCCTTGTCAACATCGTCAACACCATGGGCATGTTTCCCGTCAACAATTATCAACGCTCGCATACCGACCGGGCCGACGAGATATCGGGCGAGACGATCACCGCCACGATGCTGGAAAAACGGCGCGCCTGCACGGCGTGCACGATACAGTGTGACAGGATTACCTCCATCGATGGCGTCCGCTCGCGCGGCCCCGAGTACGAGACCGTGTGGGCGCTTGGCCCCAACTGCGGTATCTTCGACCTTCGCTCGATCGCCGCATCGAACAAGCTGTGCAACACCCTCGGCCTCGACACGATAACATGCGGCGCCACGATCGCGTGCGCCATGGAACTTGTGGAGCGGGGCCACCTCGATGCCCCCATTTCGTTCGGCATGGACCTTTCCGATACCATTGAAATGATAGCCAGACGCGAAGGCATTGGCGCTCGGCTGGCCGAGGGGTCCAGGCGCCTTGCCGAGTCGGCCGGAGCTCCCGAGTATGCAATGCAGGTCAAGGGCCTCGAACTCCCCGCCTACGACCCTCGCGGCGCACAGGGCATGGGGCTGGCATATGCCGTATCGAACAGGGGCGCCTGTCACCTTCGCTCATACATTCTCGGTTCCGAGGTCCTTGGCATACCCAAGCTTCTCGACCGCATGCTCACAGGCGAGAAGGTCTCTCTCGAGATCACGCTCGAACACCTCAACGCCGCGGTCGACAGCCTCCCGCTTTGCCGATTCACGACGTTTTCGCTCTCTGAGGAGTACTTCTCACGCATGCTCACGAGCGTCACGGGCGTCGAGTACTCGGAAACCGACCTGATGCGCATCGGCGAGCGAATCTGGAATCTTGAGCGGCTCTACAACACGCGCTGCGGATTCTCTCGCGATGAAGACACCCTCCCGCCGCGCCTTCTCGAGGAACCGATCGCTGAAGGGCCTGCCGCGGGTCAGGTATGCCGTCTTGGGGAGATGCTTCCCGGGTATTACCGGGCACGTGGATGGGACACGGAGGGAAATCCGCTACCACACAAACTGGAGGAGTTGGGACTGGATCATGTATGAGGAATTCAAAAGGATCGGTAAGGTGCTTTTTGGCCTTGGCATCGTCGGTTCGCACTCGGGCAATCTTTCCGTGCGCTCGGGCGACCGCATATTCATAACGCGCCGCGGATCGATAGTCGGCGACCTGCGCCCTTCCGATATCATCGAGACGGGCATCTACGAGGATGACAGCGGCATCCTCCTCGCGAGCACCGAGATCAAGGTGCACCGCGCTATCTACAAGAAGACGCCGGGGCTGGCCATCGTGCACGCCCACCCCCCATATGCCATCGCGCTCTCGATGCTCTATGATGAGATATATCCTCGCAACGTCGAGGGTTCGTACTTCTTCCACAAGATATTGGTTGTCAGCGTCAAGCATGGCATAGGGAGCGACGAGTCGGCCGAGCTCGTTTCCGAGGCCATGCGCGACTACAAGGGCGTCATCCTGAAGGGCCATGGCACCTTCGTCCACGCGAAGCTGCTTGAGGACGCCCTCTCGCTGACGTCCGTACTGGAATCGGCATGCCGTACCGAGTATCTCCTCGAGATCGCGGGACGCCCGCCGGACTCAGACGTCAAATGGTAATGTCCCGTTTGCACACCTTTTGCGCACATTTATATCTTTTCTTTACCTTATAGTGA
>DSAJ01000176.1 GCA_011372835.1 Methanomicrobia archaeon
CGATGCTTCCTACGCTCCTCGATGCGCAGTGCGCTGTCCTCGAGCCATGCTTCATACATCGTGAGGTCGACGACGTTTTCCTGGTAGAACGTTCCACATTCCTCCTCCTTGGACGAGATGAGCTCGATAAGCTGGAGCACCATGCCCTCCTTGAGAAACGACACCATGTCCCTGACCTCATGCTTGTTGCACCCCATGAGCACCATGTTGAGCTTGATGGGCCTGATGCCCGTATCGTATGCCGCCTCGATGCCTGCAAGGGCGTCAGCATGGGCATCCGTGCCCGTGATCTGCCTGTAGGTCTCGGCCGAGAGCGTGTTGAGCGTGATGTTTGCCCGGTTGAGCCCCGCTTCCTTGAGCCGGGTGGCGATGGGCGCGAGTAATACGCCGTTCGTTGAGATCGACACATCGTCCATGTATCGTGAGGCTGCGCCCACGATGTCGACGATGTCGCGTCGCACGAGCGGCTCGCCGCCCGTGAATCGCACCTTGCGGATACCAAGGTCGCTCGCGACAGAGAGGAGCGTGTCGATGTCGTCGACCGACATCTCCCTGTCCGACCCGTTTGAAGGAAGCTCGCCCTCGCGGTGACAGTAGACGCATGCGAGATTGCACCGCTTCGTCAACGCGATGCGTATGTTGGTAATGGGTATGCCGTTCGCACTTACCATCAATCATCAACCTCGTAGACGAGGACGTCATCACCCTCATCAAGGTATTCGACCGAGGAGGGAATGAGCGCTATCCCGTCAGCCTCGAGAAAGCTTGAAAGTGCGCCGCTTCCCCTGAAGATGGGAACGGCACTGCTTCCCTCGAGACGGACGGGCAGGAACTGAAGCCTCCCCCGAGTCGCAGTTATTCTAGTCTTGAGTTTATAAGACTTAGGGCTTTTGTGCCCCGTGCGCCGCGTGATGGCCGCAATGGCCGGTGCGACGAGCATGGTGAAGATGACTGCACACGAGGTGGGATGGCCCGGGAGACCTATGACGACTGACGTGCCCATCGTGCCCACGAGCGTCGGCTTTCCCGGCTTGATAGCAACGCCGTGTATGTGTATCTCGCCCCGTTTCGACAAAGCATCGACCACATGGTCGCGCCTGCCCTTCGAGACGCCGGCCGAGAGGAGCACGAGGTCGGCGCCTTGTGCCTCATCGAGCTTTTCGCCTATCGAGGCCGACGTATCGGCCGCTATGCCAAGGCGCGCGACATGCCATCCCAGCTGCGTGAGCCTGGCTTCGAGGTATGCGGCGTTCGCATCGTAGGTCGAGACCGGTCCTAACGCTTGGCCAGGAGTGACCACCTCGTCACCCGTCGACACGATAGCGACGCGAGGCCGGCGCACCACCTCGATGTGATCGATGCCAAGAGCGGAGAGGACGCCGATCAGGCGAGGAGTGAGACGATCGTACGTTCTGACGGCGATATCGCCCCGCTTGATGTCAAATCCCGGCGCCATGACGTGCTGACCCGGGGCAGCGCTTCGCCTGAATACCACGTCGCTTTCTGACAGGTCGGCATCCTCGAGCATGACGACGGCCTCCGCGCCCGCAGGGAGTGCGGCGCCGGTGGCCACGTAGGCGCATGCCCCCGGCTTGATCGTGACGCCGGGCACGACGCCCGCGTCGATATGGCCAATGATGGTGAGCGTGACGGGGCGGGCCTCGCTTGCCTCTGCCACGTCATCGACCTTGACGGCATAGCCGTCCATCTGCGACTTCGGATAATGGGGGAGGTCGATCGGTGCGGGCACGTCGCGGGCTGCGATGCGGTCGACCGCCTCGTCGACGGGCACCTGCTCAGTCTCCTGGGGCATCGCCACGAGACGGGCGATCGCGTCCCTGGCCTCCTCATATCCGCTCAATCGAAGGTACTTCATGTTCTCACCTATACTGATACCACATGCAGGGCGGTGGTCTTGAAAAAGATGTCCACTGATGCCCCTACCTCGAGTCGTAGCTCCTCCACGGAATTTTTGGTCACGACGGTGACGACGGGAAATCCGCAATCGATCCGCACGACGTGGTAGAAGCCGCGCTGTTCCACTGCCGTTATCACGCCATGGAACCTATTGCGCGCGCTCGTCCTTGCACCAGATCCCACGACGATGTCCTCTGGCCGGATGAGGAGGCGCACCTCGCGTTCGGTACAATCGAACTGCTCGGGCCGTGCCATGCGGACCTCGTAGCCGTAGAGGTCGAGCGTGAGCGTGTCGTGCGTGCATTCATTAACACGAGCCTTCCATATGTTTTCCACCTTGACGAAGTCGGCGATGTCCATCGAGGAAGGCCGAGAGAAGATCTCAGAGGGCGTGCCCACCTGGACGATGCGGCCATCCATCATGATGGCGATCCTGTCGGCGAGCTGGAGCGCCTCCTCCTGGCTATGTGTCACGTGGACCACGGTAAGGCGCTCGTGATGGTGTAGAGCCTTCATCTCGTGTATGAGCCGTGACTTCGTGCGCTCGTCGAGTGCCGAGAACGGCTCGTCGAGGAGAAGCACCTTGGGGTAGCACGCAAGGGCGCGTGCCATGGCCACCTTCTGCTGCTCGCCGCCGGAAAGCGTCGTCACATCGCGGTGAAGCAACGATGATATATCGAGCAACCCGACGAGTTCCTCGAGCCGACGCCCCCGTTCCTCAGGATCGATGCCGCGCACGCGCATGCCATATTCGATGTTGCCCTTGGCGTCCATATGGGGGAAAAGCGAGTAGTCCTGGTACATGAAACCAATGTTTCGCCGCTCCGGCGGCCGGGACGTCTTGTCCTCGCCGTCGATCATGATGTGTCCCCGTTCGGGATAGTATATACCGGCAATGAGCTCGAGCAGGAGCGTCTTACCCGCACCCGTCGGCCCGAGTATGACGAAGTACTCGCCCTCCTCTACATCCAATGAGATGTCCTTAAGGGAAAACGTATCGCCCCATGTGTTGCCCAGCTTCTCGATACGTATCATCCTCATCGCCTCCTCGTGTTCGAGAGCAAGCGCAGACATATGAACGTGACAAAGCAGATGAGTATCAGCAGCACCGCAATCGGTTGCGACTCCTGGAGGCCCCCTGTGTTGAACTTGTAGAGGATGAGCGTCGATGCGATCATCGGATAGTATGCAAGCACGACGACGGCACCGAACTCGCTTACGCCACGCGCCCACGCCATGATGGCGCCCGATGCGATATGTCGGATCGAGAGTGGTAGCGATATCGAGAAGAACGTGCGCCACTGCGATGCACCCAGCGTTCGCGAGACGTGCTCCAGATTGGGGCTCACGCTCAGGAATCCGTCCTTGGCGGAGTTGACAAAGAACGGATAGCTCACGAAGAACATGGCGGCGACGATGCCCCACATCGAGTCCTGGAAGACGATACCAAGCGAGGCGAAGACCGAGCCGACAGTGCCCTTCTTCATGAGGAGCGAGAAGAGCGCGATGCCGGCCACAGTGTGCGGTATGATGACGGGGATGTCGATGAACGCCTCGATTATCTGCTTGCCAAAGAACTCCTTGCGAGCGAGCACGTAGGCGAGAGGAATGCCGGCTAGCAGGGCGAAGAGCGTGGCGATGAACGACGTGTAGAGGGTAAGCCATATGGAGCGCAACACTGCCGAATCCCTCGAGACCGCAAGGAAGTTGTCCGGATTGAGCACGAGCTGCTGATAGAGCAGATTGAAGAGCGTCGCGATGACGAAGATGACAATGGTGAGACCTATGAAAAAGAAGAGAGCCATGAGCGGCTGCTGCCTCACCTTGTCAAAGAACGTGGTCGTTCCCATTACATTTCACGTACGTAGTCTTTCAGTATGTCCGGGACAGCCTCGAGGTCGTTTGTCTCCGCGGGGACGATGGGTGGCTGACCAAGTGCGTCAAACGTCTCCTGTCCTAACTCACCGAGCAGATAGGTCAGGAACTCCGCCGCAACGTCGGGATGCGGTGCGTTCTTTGGGATCGTGATGCCGTAGACGATGGGCTTTCCGACCTGGGTCCCGCCATCGGAGGTGTTGACCTTCACAGTATTATAGTTGTCGGTAAATCGCACAGCGCTCAGATTGATCTCATCAGGCATAGTAATGTAGTTGAGATCGTTTTGCTTGGCGACAGAGAGGTATTCCCATGCATAGTCGAGACCGCCCTCGAGCACCATGGAGACGAGCTCCACCGACTTGTCGCGTATCGTGAGTCTGTTGGTGTTGGACGCAAGGTCCTCGGGTGTCGTGATGACATAGATACCGTCGACAAGCTCGCACGTGATCGCACTGTCGGCCTCGATGAGGTTCTCGAAGATCTGGTCATCTCCGTAGTAGTCCTCGGCGAGCTGTATCACCATCGGCGTGCGGTAGCCACACGGGTCCATGTTGGGGTTCGAGAACGCCCAGATGACGTCCTCTCGACCGAGAATCTCATGCCAGTTGTCCTGCGTGATCTCGTCCGCATACGCACTGTCATCAGAGTAGGTGAGCACCATCTCATTGCTTGCGAAGATGGCATACCAGTCAGCGTAGTCGGGCATCATCATCGAGGGGATGAGCGTATAGTCGGCCGAGCCGAGCACGTCGGCCTCGATGCCGGTGTCGGTGATCTTTCGTACACAGCTGATGCTGCCTGCGGGCTCGAGATTGACGGTCACGTTGGGATTGTCCTCCTCGAACGCGGCCTTGATCCCCTCCATGGGACCGGTAAGGCTGCCTGCATGAAGGACCTTGAGCGTCACATCCTCGTCGTCACCGCCGATGCACCCCAGCGCACATACTGATAAAAGGAGCGTTACGACAAGTATCACAGCACCATATCTCTTGGAAGTCACATACATGTTCTTCACCGTTATTTTTAGAAAAACATAACGTAATCACTATAAAATGATTGCGACTGATAGGCAGATCGGGCAAAATATCATTAAGTGAGAATACATACATGAAAAAGAATAGTTATCAGGTGATGTTATGAACAACGATGTAAAGAAGGAACGCTTCACATGCGACAGGTGCCCCGGGACGTTTTGCGCCCACGGCACGGGGACCCAACCGAAGTTCTGTCCCATGCGCGAGTACCAGCAGACGATGCATGAGGCCCGGGACCGCTACGAGGAGGGACTTGCAGGCACGCTGGCGCGACCCTCGGCGATAATCGAGAAGGAAGGCTACCTCACCCACGAGGGCAAGACACTCCCGGCACGGGACAGGCTGACAGAGGTCATCGCGTTTGCCAAGAGAATCGAGGCCGCCTCTGTAGGAATGGCGTTTTGCATGGGGCTCAAGCGCGAGGCGCGCGCCATCGCATCGGTACTGCGCGACCATGGCATCGTCGTCGAATCGGTGCAGTGCAAGTGCGGAGCCATCGACAAGTGCGACCTCGGGCTCCCGAAAGAGGTCAAGCTTGGCGACTGCGACGCATTCGAGGCCGCGTGCAATCCGCTGCTCCAGGCCGAACTGCTGAATCAGGCGAAAACGACGTTCAACCTCGTCGTCGGACTCTGCATCGGTCACGACATGCTCTTTACACACTACTCGAAGGCGCCGGTCTCGACGCTCATCGTCAAGGACCGGCAGACGGGACACAATCCGCTCGCCTCGGTCTACAGCGCATACCACCACGGGAAGGGATGATGATGTACAAAGCGGCACGGCAGGTGTTAGAACGGGCGCTCGTGTGCAGGCTTGGCATCGTCTGCGACGGCCGGCCCTACGTCGTGCCGGTCTGCTTTTGCGCCTACGAGGGCGCACTCTACTTCCACTCCCGCACGCACGGCAAGAAGATGGACTGCATCGATGCCAATCCGCAGGTCTGTTTTGAAGTAGACATCGACCATGAGCTCAGGAAGGGACGCGACCCCTGCAACTGGTCGATGAAGTTCAAGAGCATCGTCGGCGAGGGGCGGGCGACCCGCTGCGACGATGCGAGCGAGAAGGAGGATGCGCTCAAGGCGCTTGTGAAAAAATATGGGGGACGTGAGCCACATGTGTTTGCGCCTGAAGCGCTCGAGTCAGTAGCGGTGGTGCGCATCGATATCGATGACATGCGGCTCCGTATCAATTGACGATATGCACATGCACGATCACTGACGGGGGGCATGTCGCCCGCGCTCATGCGATGCAACTAAATGTGCAGCACGTTTGACGGCACTGCACATAGGTTAAGATCGACACGCTCACTCCTGCTCTTCCTCATCGAGCTTGTCGAGCAGTTCATCCAGGCACTCTGACCCCATGATCTGGTGTATGTGCTGGATCTTTTCGATCATCTCATCAGGATAGAGCATCCAGTAGATGAGCTCGGGATGTGGTGCGATGCTTCCATCGTCCTGCTCCATCTCCTCGATCAGCGATGAGAAGAGCTCGTCGATGCTCTCGGCGGATCCGTCGACATCGAACATCGCCAGCACCGAGGGAGAGAGGTCGGTGAGGGATTCCTTGAATCGTTGCTCGTGCCTGTTCAAGAACTCCTTGGTCAAAAGCGGGCGTACATACGGCGACTGGACAAAGATCTGTGCGTCCTCGTTTTCCAGCATGTCCTTGGCGATGTGCTCGAGCACGTCCTCGGTCTGCGGCATCTGCCACCTTTCGGCACCCTCTGCATCCCTCGTGATGACACCATCCCTGTGAAGCTCTTGGAGCACCTGCGCGAGCTGCGGCTGGGTCGTGTCGATATCGAGCTCGGACAGGAAGTTGAGGATCTCGGTATCGGTAACGGGCATGGGGTATGCGGTAGCAAAGAAAAGGATGACCTTTCGTCTCAACGTGGTCATATCGGTCGATGTATCACTTGATTCGGCCATGCTACTTCTTTATAACATGATAATATAAAAGTTGTTAGGCCCGGGACAGGCGTCACGCTACTGTTTGAACCGCTCCCGTCCCGCCGACGTCCATATTCCCAGGCGCTTTCGGATCTCCTCGACGATGACGATCGAGGACGCAGCAACAGCCATGAGCGCCCAGTCGCCAAGCGAGAGGGGCACGGTGCTAAACACCTCGTTAAGTTTTTCAATGTAGATGACCGCAAGCTGGAGCACGAACGACATGGCAACGGCCCCGATCAGCAACCTGTTCTGCACGCGCGTGAAGACCGACGTGATGGTGGAGCGGCAGTTGAAGACGTTGAAGAGCTGGAAGAGCACGAGGGTTGTGAACGCGTATGTCATCGCCTTGTACTGCGGCACATAGTCGTAGAGCGCAAGCGTCACGAGCGCCATGATGAGGCCTGTATAGGCGATGTTTATCGACATGGTGCGATCGACGATGTTCTCATGCGGCTTGTTGGGCGGTCGCTCCATCACGCCCTTCTCGCGCGGCTCAAACGCTAAGGCGAGGGCGGGAAGACCGTCGGTAAGAAGATTGATCCAGAGTATCTGCACCGCAAGCAATGGCAGCGGGAAGCCCACGATGCTTGCGAGGAAGATGGTGAATACCTCTCCGAAGTTGGTGGAGAGCAGGTAGCGCACGAACTTGCGTATGTTGTCGAAGATATGGCGGCCCTCCTTGACCGAGTTGACGATGGTGGTGAAGTTGTCGTCAAGTAGTATCATGTCGGCCGCGTCCTTGGAGACGTCGGTGCCGCTGTTCATTGCAATGCCGATGTCTGCGCTCTTGAGCGCCGGGGCGTCGTTGACGCCGTCGCCTGTCATGGCGATGACATGGCCGTGTCGCCTGAGCATCTCGACGATGCGCAGCTTGTGCTCGGGGTTGACGCGGGCAAAGACGCTCACGCGATCGATGCGGGTCGAGAGCGTCTCCTCGTTCATCGCCTCGAGCTGATGCCCGGTGATGACAAGGTCGTCGTCCTCGTAGATCCCCACCTCCTCCGCGATGGCCTGCGCCGTGAGGGCATGGTCGCCCGTAATCATGATGACGCGAATGCCTGCGCGTTTACAGGTGCGTATGGCCTCCCTGACGCCCTCCTTGGGAGGGTCGATCATCGCCTGCAGCCCCACGAAGATGAGGCGCTCCTCCATGTCGTCGCCGGCATCGGTGGGACGATATGCGCATGCAAGCACGCGCAACGCACGTGATGCATAGTCGTCGTTCTTGTTGATGATGCGGGCCCTGTCCTCGTCGGTAAGAGGAAGGACGGTACCGTCGACGAGCACGCGGTCGCATACGGCAAGCACCTCCTCAGGCGCCCCCTTGCAGTAGAGGCGAAGTCCATCCCCATGACGACACGTCACCGACATACGCTTGCGATCGGAATCAAACGGCGTGATCGAGACACGCTCGCACGTCCCCGTGACGCCGACGCGCTCTGCCGCCGCGAGCAGGGCGATCTCGGTGGGGTCGCCCGTTTCTTCCTCAAGCGATGCCGTGTTGCAGTAAAGGCCTGTTTCAAGGAGGATGCGCATCCCTGTCATCTCTGGCGATGCCTCGTCGATACGCATCTCGCGCTCGGGGACGTAAAGAGAGCGTACAGTCATCTTGTTCTTCGTTATCGTTCCCGTCTTGTCGGAGCATATGACCGTGCACGACCCGAGCGTCTCTGCTGCAGGCAGGCGCTTGACGATGGCGTTGAGCCGGGCCATGCCGCGCACGCCAAGTGAAAGCGTGATGGTGACGACGGCGGGAAGGCCCTCGGGTATCGCCGCGACGGCGAGGCTCAGGGAGATGAGCACCATGTCGATGATGGGCTCGTTGCTGTAGACGCCAAGCGCGAAGACGACAAGCGCGATGAGCATGACCGCCTTACCAAGCATCTTGGCGAGCGCGTCGAGCTTCTTCTGGAAGTAGGTCTGCTCACGCGTGTCGATGAGGGATGCTATCGAACCGATGGCGGTGCCCATGCCGGTCTCGACGACAACGGCCACAAGCGAACCGCGCACCACGTTGGTCCCCATGAAGACCATGTTTCGCTGGTCTGCCAGGAGCTGTCCCTTCGGGAGCTGTCTTGCATGCTTTTCCGCTGGGAGCGACTCGCCCGTGAGCATCGACTCGTCGACGCTCACGTTGCTTGCCTCGAGGATGCGCGCATCGGCTGGGACCGAGTCACCTGCCTCGAGCACCACGATGTCGCCTGGTACGAGCTGCTTCGCATCGAAGTGTTGCCGGTGGCCGTCACGGATGACCAATGTGGAAAGCGAGAGATACTCCTTGAGCGACTCGAGCGCCTGCTCCGCCTTGTACTCCTGGAAGAAACCAAGCAAGGAGTTGCCAAGGAGTATGACGATGATGAGAAGAGCGTCCGAGAGTTCGCCGACGCCGATGGATATGATCGCGGCAAAGATCAGGATGATCGTAAGAAAACTGGTGAACTGCTGCACAAAGATATGAAAAGGAGTGACGCGCTTGCCCTCTGAGAGAACGTTCGGGCCATGTGATGCCAACCGTGCTGACGCCTCTGACGACGACAAGCCTTCTCGTGAGGAACCGAGGGATTCAAGAACATCATCGGCAGGATGCGCATAAAGCTCGCCTTCCATGGACATGATATGAAGCCATGATTTAAAGACTTATCTCGTCGGCTTCGTGGGATGTCGGTGCCCCGAGTATGTGCTCCCTGTTTCGCAGGTAGGAAAGCGTTAGGGAATATCTGCGTACGGTCGCCCCGGCGCGGCTGCGCAACGCGTGCAGATCGCGAACCGACTCGACAATGTCCCATTGTGGCAGTCCCTTCAAGCACGATCCCTCATCTTCCAGAGCCATGGCGAGCTGCGAGCATGAACGTGTTTTTTCAAATAAAGAGGAACGAAACGAATCCTTGGCCAGCCCGAAAAGATAGCATGTATCACGCTGTCCCGGCCCTATGACAGCATCCGCCCTGGTGAGTTCGTGCACGCCCACCGTCAGGTACGCAAACGGCAGGTCGGGGACGTTCGAGGATACCCACACGACGCGCTCGTACCCCTTGTCGAACAACGATGCGAACGCATGTCCAAGGCGTTGTTCAAACGATGTTCCCCGCTGCAGTGCATAGCCATAGCCTGTGCCAAGCCATACCTCGAGCGAACGCCGCCGGCCCCGCGGGGCGTAAAAAACATGGGTCGGCATGCGCACCATGTCAAGCTGCGTGAGCGTGTCGAGGACCAGGCATGTATGGAGTACCGTCGCCGACGGGGCGCCCACCTCGCTCGTGAGCACGTGTTCGACGCGTCCCGGCAGCGGATAATCAACGAAGGTCATGAG
>DSAJ01000171.1 GCA_011372835.1 Methanomicrobia archaeon
ACCGTATCCACGAGCAAGACGCCCTTTCCATACTCGACGTGAAGCTCTCTGACATCGGGACGAGCAACGATGCATGCTGTTTCTGGGCGCACGAATGCGGCTTTGATGCGATCACCGCATCCCCTTTCCCCGGAAACATCGCGGCCCTTTGGGCCTCATGCAGCGCGCGAGACCTTGGCCTCTTCCTCCTATGCCTCATGTCGAACCCCGAGGCTGACATGTTCATGAAGGCGCGACTTGGCGAGGAATATGCCTATGAGCGCATCGCACGGGAGATAGAATCAAACGGCATCACGGGTGCGGTCATCGGCGCAACAATTAGCGACGAGGATCGCATGAGGCTTGTCAATACACTCACATCCCGTCTCGTGCTCGTTCCCGGAATAGGCGCACAGAAGGGTTCGTTTGGCGTGGTGGAATCGTTTGGCAGGCGTTGTGTCGTCAACGTATCGCGCGACGTCATCTTCTCGGACGACCCCGCGGCACGTGCCCGCTCGTATCGGGACATGATCAGGGATATCGTTTCCTGACGATGCCGCAAAGGCCCTCATAATCGAGTTCCTTGGAGGAGCAGAAGAGATCGAGCTCATCCTTGATCCGCGTGATATGATCGATGTCATACATACCGAGCGCAGTGCCCATCTGTACGGCCGACGCTCCAGAATAGAGGTATTCAACGACGTCCTCCCACGAGGCTATCCCTCCTATGCCAATGATGGGTATGTCGACGGCACCGGCAAGGTCCCAGACTGCGCGCACGCCGATCGGCTTAATGGCCGGGCCGGAAAGGCCTCCGCCTATGTTTGAGAGGATAGGATGTTCTTGATAAATGTCTATTGCCATGGCCTTCACCGTGTTGATCGCACATACGGCATCGGCTCCTCCCTCCTGGGCAGCCAGACCAATCTTTGTGATATCGGCGACGTTGGGTGTGAGCTTGGCAAGGACTGGTACATTAGAGGCCTCCTTGGCCGCCCTGACGACACGCTCTACGAGGTCCGGGTCCTGTCCAATGGCAAGAAGTCCGCCCGCATGGGGGCATGAGAGATTGAGCTCGAGCGCACTGCAGTGGGGCGAGAGGCGCTGGGCCAGTTCGGCGAACTCATTCTCGTCGTTGCCATAGATCGAGACGACAATGGGCATGGTCACCTCACTTCTTCCAAGTTCCTCGATGAATGCATCGACGCCGGGATTCGGCAACCCCATTGCGTTGATGACACCGCTTGCCACGCCCGTGACGGTGGGATTGTCGTATCCCTCGTTTGGAACAAGGGATATCGATTTGGTCACGACGGCGCCGGCATGCGCAGCCTCGATGCGCGAGAAAAGCCCTGCGGATATGCCAAGCACTCCCGAACATACCATGAGGGGATTATCCATCCGTATGCCTGCGACATCCATTAATTTCCTACTCCTTGAGCCGCTCTATGTCATATGTCTTGAGCGGCACGTCCTTGAGCGCGCGACCGATCGAGGATTTAGCGATATTTTCAGCATGCTTTTCGTTTTCGGCGTTGAATACCTTCATAGTAAGGTAGACGCCGACAAGTCCCATCTTGCCCACAACGAACGCGCTGCTAAAGAGCCCCGAGCACATGGGGCACTGCGACGCCCCGATGTCTATCTTCACATACTCGAGATTGACACGCTTGAGCTTCTTGCCCACTTGGGATATGGCTATGTTCGCAGCGTCGTCGCGCGTCCCCACATTGCGCAACACGACGGGGACCTCCAATACAACGAGGTAGTTCATCGCAATCACCCCGACTGTTCGAACGCGAACAGGTCTGAGGACGACACCTTGAACACGCCGAGGCGCGCACCCGCGTCAAGGAAACCGTGCAGGTAGTTAAGGCTTGCAAACGATGTCACATAATCGTCCTTGTCCCTGTAGTAGTTCGCATCATTATAGTAGCGTTGTGCCATGTCCAGGTAGTCACGCGCCACCAGTTCGAGGTGGCTCCCCTTCGGAACGATGACCTTCGCGTCGTCCAATGCCGCTTTCGCGACAGAAAAGTAACGGTCGAGTTTCTCATCACCAATCTTGTCATTTCTCATAGTCTCACCCGTATCGGAAGAGTTCGACGTATTCCTCCTCGGCGAAATGCATCTCACCCGGCACCACGATACAATGTGGCGGGGGCCCGAAGAACGACGCATCAAGCGAGGAAAGCTCGCTCACTTCCCCATATACTATTTTCTCACTTTTCCAACCAATCCTGGAAGCCACGATGATCGTAGACACGATTGTCTCTTCGTCTGCGGCACGCAGTAAGCGCATGCCGTCGACGGGGTTCATATATATGTCCCTATCTGCTTTTAAATCAAGAAATAAGAGCGTATGTAAGCCCCTTTTCTTATTTTGTACTATCGTCTCATAAAAGCTTTTTGGAAAGTAGTTTTTCTCAGGGTAGACGATGCTTGCCGACTTTCCAAACTTGTAGAGCATGAGGCCTGTTGAGCCGATCGCTGAATATATTGAGGATGCATGGCAGATGGCAAGCGGTATGCCCTCCTCTCGTGCACGGGCAGCAAGTGATATATGTGTTGTTGCAACGAGCGGATCGCCCATCACAAGGAAGGCGACGATACCGTCTCGTGCCCGTTCGAGTGGGAGCTCCCGTTCCTCCACATCCTCTCGTGTCAGCACCGTGATAGGCTTGCCGACGATACGTTCTATATCGCACATGTCAACACATGGCAGCGACGTGTAGAACTCTGCAAAGACTTCATCTGACCCTGCAACATGCGAGAGACCCTTGGCGGATATCTCTGTACCGTCCAGCCCTAGCCCTATGAGCGCAAGCATATGGAGAGTAGGGGGGAAACCTTTTAAAAACTAACGAATGGCGGAGTCGAAAAAACCATGCAATGTCCCTTTGGCGCCACATCGGCTACCAGGGCCGTTATTTTGTACGATCAAAAAAAATGAATTAAGGGGCATGCCCTTATTCAAAACAGTATATCTTTCCACGATCAGTCCCTATAAGGATCTTGCCCTCAAAAAACGAGGCACCACGCGCTATATCGTTGCCATCCAATATCTTCCTCCAGATCTCCTCTCCGGAAGCGATGTCTATGATCAACACGCGTAGGGGCTCCTCAGTATCGTATTGCGGAGGGCCAAACACCACTAGTTTGTCGGGTGTGGCTATAGGGAAGTTCCTAAGGACGTTGGAGCTGAAGTCCAGGGGCATGCTCCATACCTCCCTGCCGTTGCTCTTGTCCAGGCATGTGATTATCTGCCCTCTCATCTCATATATCGCTAAGAAAACATGGTCGTTTCCAACAGTGATGTTGTCTCCCCATCTGTCCACCTCGTGCTGCCATACGATCGTGTTTGAGGTCGTTGAAATGCAGAATGCATACGTTTCATAGTCGTCCATCCTCTGTCCCTGCGTGTATATCTTCCCATCAGAGACCGCGAGCTGCCTTCCGTTGAAGCCGGATACGTTTGGATTGCTATAAACGTAGCTGGTGGTTCCGTTGTCAATGTCGTAACCTATTATCTTATCGTTTTCTTCCCAGAGAAATGTCGTAAAATACGCTACGCCATTCTCGATGGCGGGGTATAGTGATATATGGTAATCCACCGTCTTATGCCAAAGGACCTCTCCGTTGTTGGCATCGAAAACGCATATGACGTTGCGCTCTCCCCCCATTTCCCCCAGGGTGAGGAGTATCCTGTCATCTCCGCGATTCATTCCGTTTGCCATTAGCGATCCTATCCCCGAAAATAATTCCGTTATATCCTCGGATGTCCATAGCATGCTGCCATCATGGGCATCGTAGCAGATCAGCGTCTTCTCTTCACCGTCTTTGAACACGTAAAGCTTCTCTTCATAAAGTATCATGTCATAGTAGCCCAAGAACGGCAGTGTTGTTTTCCAGTAAAGATCGCCAGACTCGACATCGAGGCATCTCAACGTGTGTTCGCTCGGTGCGGCATCGATATAAAACGCCCTTTCATAATCGGCCAATATATAGTTCAGCGGTAATCCTATGCCCTGTGACCATACTTCCTGTGGATTATCAGATATCTCGCAGTCATAATATCTGGTGTTTCCCGAGTCTTGGTTCATGAACAACGTGGAACATTCGCTGTGCACATAGGCAGGCGTTGGAGGTACCGTTGTGGGGGGTTGTGTTGGGGCTGCCGTTGTTGGGGCTGCCGTGGTCGGTGCGCTCGTAGTAGGCGCAGCCGTAGTAGGAGGGGCAGTGGTGGTTGCTTCATCCCCATCATCACCCCCCGATATGCATCCAGAAAGTATTGTTGCTATAAGCATCAAAACTACTATCTTCGAAATAAAAGTCTTTTTCATCATGAATTGTTTTTCATGCTTCTTTAATAAATTATTGAGAAGATACACATATTCTTGTATGCCATTCTTCTGATCCGTTCTTCGTTTGCCCACATGCGATGAACAAAAAGACGCTTGAAAATCGAGATAGCTATCACGATGTTTTCTGCCCGCCTCATTTGCGTATCTTTCTCATTTCTATAATAAAAAACATAAATAATATCTTTTTATATAAATTATTAATATTAATTATACAAATAGACAATAATAGTCTACTAATAGGAAAAATTTATATATCTGAACATGATATAGAATATGGGTCGGCAGCGACAGGAGAGAGCAAGCTCCTTCCTCTCGTCAATTCAGAACGTACTTTAAGAGGATAGCCTCATGCTACCTGATATTCAGGGGATTCGTTCAATGATGAACGTTTCCTCGCCTCAAAAAAAATGGATATTTTTCGTTTAAAAGGTGACAGAGTATGAATAAGAGATTTCAAGCCGTTGGCATCATCGTGGTGCTCTTCGGCATCCTGTGGTCAGGATGCATAGGGGACGGCAATGGATCGGAACCCACGGCACAGCTCGTGTACATGTCAGGCTGTGGCAACATGCCGACAGCACTGAGCACGAATCAGATCGATGCCTACATCGCATGGCAACCGAATGCGGCCATCGCGGAGGTCGCCGACATCGGAAAGGTGATTACCTATTCGCGCGACATGCCGCCCGAGGGCATGTGGTACAATCACCCGTGTTGCGTCATTCATGCGCGGGAAGGATTTATCGAGGACAACTACGACCTTGCAACATATCTTACCTCGCTCATGATCGTGGCAAGCGATTACGTGCAGGAGAACCCCCAAACGGCCGCCTACGACAGCGCCGAATGGATCTTTGGAAACGGATCGCTCACCTTCGGTGATACGGAGGTCAGTTCGTATGATGTGGAGCTCGCATCCATTCCGACCATACAGTACACGACGGAACCGTCTGACGACTGGAAGGACGGCCTTGTGACCTTTGTCAGGTCGCTGGAAGATATCGAGATGGTGGATGGTGCCCTCAAAGGCCTGGATGAGCAAGCAATTCTGGATAAGCTGCTCCATGAAACGCTCTATGATGATGCCATAGCACTCCTCGAATCGGGGGCGTACCGGGACGCACAGGCGCCAGTTTCGATGCCCACTGTTAATCTTGGATACCTTGCAGCTGATGACCATGACGCCGCACTCTTTGTCGCTGCGTACGAATGGGAGTACTTCAGGGACACATACGACCTTTACTTGGAACCCATCAATCTCGGACCGCGCGGGACCTACTACCTCGTTGCGGGAGGGACACGCGTGGCAAAGGTGAAAACGTTGGAGTTCAATGGCGGGTCTGCCCAGATGACGGCACTGAGCCAGGGCAGTGTTGACTTCGGTCTCGCTGGTGCTCCCCCCGCGATCCTTTTCATCGACAGCGAAGCTCCTGTAAAGATAATCTCCCCCCTCATGAAGGAAGGGTCTGGTGTCGTGGTCAAAATCGATGCCCTATTTGATGACTGGGATGGATTCGTGGAGTGGATTCATAACCAGCACGAGGCAGGTAAGACGGTAAAGATCGGCGTGCCGATGATCGGGTCTATACAGGACGTCATGATGAAGTTCGCCTTAAAGGAATCAGGGATTTCATATATCCTCTGATTTTCTTTTTCCCCTTATAAACGAATATAGTAAGAAACAATTTCCAGTGCATCCCTCCTGGGGCATTGTCCAGCTCACATACTCATGAGCACGTAGATTGCACCAATAATGGTATACCTTTTTTCGGATTCAATAGTAGAAGCCCATAATGGCCAGACGCCACTAGTCATGCCGATGGACTTGAAAGAAAACAGGAAAAGAAAAAAGAGAAAGGAAAAAAGCTCAGTCGAAGAACTTCTTCTCTCGTCGCATCTGTTCGCCGACCTTCTTGAGCGCCTCGTTGAAGTGTGCCTGTGTCACGATGTCGGCTTCGAGGTTCTCCCTAATGGCGTTCATGCCAGCCTCCTTTACGAGGGCCGCAATGTCTGCACCGGTGTAGTCATTGGTCTCTTCTGCGATCTTTGCCAGGTCGACGTCGTCTGCCAATGGCATCTCCTTGGTGTGCACCTTGAGTATCTCCTCTCGCCCCTCCTTCTCCGGCATGGGGATCTTGACTATCGAGTCGAACCTCCCTGGCCTCAGCAAGGCGCTGTCGAGTATGTCCGGCCTGTTCGTGGCGGCGATGACTATCACCTTGTCGAGCTTCTCGATGCCATCCATCTCGCTTAAGAGCTGGTTGACAATGCGCTCGGTCACCTTCGTGCCGACCTCCTCCCCCCGAGAGCCTGCAATGGCGTCGATCTCATCGAAGAAGATGATCGTCGGCGCGACCTGTCGTGCCCGCTTGAATACCTTGCGGATTCCGCGTTCCGATTCGCCGACCCATTTCGAGATGAGCTCGGGGCCTCGAACGGCGATGAAGTTCGCATCAGATTCGTTTGCTACCGCCTTTGCGATGAGCGTCTTGCCCGTTCCAGGGGGGCCGTAGAGCAGCACACCGGTGGATGGTTTGATGCCGACTCGCTTGTAAGACTCGGGATACTTCAGGGGCCACTCGATGGTCTCTTTCATCTGCTGCTTGATCGATTCCAGCCCGCCTATGTCGGACCAGTGCACGTCAGGAACTTCGACGAGCGCCTCTCTCATGCCCGATGGCTCCACCTCGTGATATGCGTCAAGGAAGTCCTCTTGTGTCACTATGAGCTCACTGAGGAGCTCTGAGGATATCTTCACGTCCTTGCCAGTGATTTCAGGCACATGCCTTCGAAGCGCCTTCATGGCCGCTTCCTTGCAAAGCGCCTCGAGGTCGGCTCCCACGTAGCCGTGCGTTATGCGAGCCAGGTCTTCCCTATTGAAGTCCTCGGCAAGAGGCATGCTGCGGGTGTGAATCTCGAGGATCTCCTTGCGTCCCTTCTCGTCGGGCACGCCTATCTCTATCTCCCTGTCAAAGCGGCCAGGTCTCCTCAGGGCAGGGTCAATGGCGTTTTCAATGTTTGTCGCACCAATGACGACGACCTTGCCTCTGCCTTTCAGGCCGTCCATGAGCGTGAGAAGCTGCGAGACGACGCGGCGTTCCACCTCTCCCTTGCTCTCTTCCCTCTTTGGCGCTATGGCATCGATCTCGTCGATGAAGACGATGGCAGGAGCGTTCTTTTCTGCCTCGACGAACACGTTCCTGAGATTCTGTTCCGATTCGCCGTAATACTTCGACATGATCTCGGGACCGTTGATAACGCTGAAGTTGGCGTTGATCTCGTTGGCCAGCGCCTTGGCAAGCATCGTCTTGCCCGTTCCGGGCGGGCCGTAGAGCAGCACACCCTTGGGCGGCTGCACGCCGAGCTTGTCGAAGACCTCTGGATGTTTCATGGGCAGCTCGACCATCTCGCGTATCTTGTGTATCTCCTCCTCCAGACCGCCGATGTCCTCGTAGGTGACGTCGGGGACCTTGGTAAGGTCTGACACCTTGGTCGGTTTCTCTGATACGCGGATCTCGGTCGCCGGCGTGACGCGCACGCATCCGGCGGGATCGGTCTTTGTCACCATGAACGGTATCTGGTTAGTGTAGATGTCAAGGACGATGTAGCTCCCCTTGATGGCAGGCTTGTCCATGAGCTTTTGCTTGAAGTAGGTCGATATGTCGCCCCGTATGCGCAATTCGTACTCCAGTGGTGCGAGCTCGAGCACACGGCAGTCCTGTGCGGCGACCTTTGATATCTTCACCTTGTCGCCAAGCGACGTGCCGGCGTTCTTCCTCAGAATGCCGTCCATGCGCACTATCTCGAGACCCTCGTCCTCGGGTTTGCCCCTCCAGACGACGGCAACGGCCGTGCGGCTTCCCTCGATCTGGATGAAGTCTCCCGTATTCAATCCTAATCGTTCCATCTCTCGTGAGGACAATCGTACGATCTGTCTCCCCACGTCCATTTTCTCCGCATCTGCGACGGTATAATGCATCGCGTTCTCATTCATGCGTTTCCACCTCTCGTATGTCTCCACGTTTTGTCATGGTGTTTATCGTGTATCTTGTCTGTGCGGTGTTTTAACCTGCGCAGGCATCATGTGTCGTAACTGCATACTCACTAACTAAATGTTAGCTTCACTATATGTTAGTTTAATCTATTTAAAAATTTTTTGGTAGATCGTGGTGCCTTTTCGTGCATGGCGGCGCCCGAGTTAGTGCTCCGTGCCGTTAAGCACATCGAGTGACACATGGTAGCGTGCAAGAGAAGCATTGGCCTTTTCCTCGTAGTAGTCGCGCATCTTCTTTCGGGCGGGGCCGAAATCATGAAATGGTGCATTCACGTCGACTGAATAGAGGAGCAACTGGGACGCGGTGGCAGGCGGCATCTTATGCCCGTGAGGTTCACGCAGCATTGCAACCACGTCGTCTACGTGCATGGAGCCCTCTCTCACCTTGTAGAACGCCGATACTATGCGGCGACACATCTGCCACAGGAACCCCGGACCGCGAAAGATGAGGCATGTGTCCCCATGTTCCATGCGAAACGTCATGGAAAGAGTGCGGTAAGGCGACTTCGATTCTCGCCTTCTGCAGAAAAGGGAGAAGTCGTGTGTGCCCGAGAAGATGGTGCACAGCTCGTTCAAGAGCGGGATGGGGTACTCTTCGATGCCCAGATGATAGTGGTATTCCTTGATATAGGGAGGATGGTATGGCATCGTGGTGTATCCTGTTATCCAGATATCTTCCAAATGCTTCGTCATCCGTTGCAACTCATTGTGCCTGAAGAGCGAGCCTGCCTGGCCACCAATGAAGAGGATGTTCTCGCGTGCGCTCCCGCCCTTGTCGGTGCGCGAGGCGAATCGAAAAAGAGGGGGCACCTCGTTTTTTGGGAGAAACGATGTTTTCCAGAAAGCCCGGAGGAGTTCACCTTCGATCGTTGGATGGTGCGGCTGACGCTGGGAACCGTGATAGGGGTATCCATCGTATGCCACCCTGAGCGCGAGCATGAAAAAAGTATAAGGAAAAAATAGAAAAAGATTACGTATATCTTACTTCTTGTTCGCCTCGAGGTACTTCAGTCCCTCTTCAGTGATGTGGAGTGTGAAGTTAGGATATACTCCCTCCACCTTCTTGGCCAGTCCGCAGTACTCAAGCTCGTCGGCAAGCATGTGGGCCTCGTCCTCGTCCATGCCCAGCTCGCGAAGCAGCTTCGTTTCGGGGACATAGTATGGATTTCCGCCCTTGTACTCGCTTTTAAGTATTTCAAGCACCTTGAGCTTCTCTGGTCCGTGGAGCTTGCATTCCTTGAGTATGTCTACCTCCCCTTCCTTGAGCGCGTCGATGCCCTTGTGTCGTATCTTCAACAAGAAGGTGGGTGCGAATCCCTCCTCCTTGTATACATAGCCGTTCATCTCGAGATTTTCGGCATAGGGCCTTAGTTCCTCGACCGACATGCTAAGTCGGGAGCGCAGTTCGCTGGACGGTACGAAATAGGGGGGGTCCTTGTCGTAATGCTCTTTCAAAATTTCCAA
>DSAJ01000007.1 GCA_011372835.1 Methanomicrobia archaeon
CCTATTCACCAAACAGTGTCTCTCTTCTATTTTTAGTTCGTTTATATATATTTCGTTATTCAAAATCCTTTCACTATTCGCCCGTAGGACGGGCAAGAGTACAAGTAATCGGAGATTTTTAAATAGTCTTGAACAACAGTATATAAAAGTTGTGGTTTTATCGCTTTCGGTACAAAATGGCCTTCCTGCCCCTCAAATCGACAAGTTCCGCATCTGTGCTCTTACAAAGCGTTTCCACGAACGAATCCCTGTGCTCGATGGAGGGATGAAGCGATATCTTGATCGTCCCTTTCTTCTTAAGCTGTGACGCAATCTCATCGACCACCGCCTGTGTGAGTCCGTTGCGTCCTATGATGACGCTGGGCGTCTCGGGACCAAGTGACGTGATGATCTCCTTACGTGTTGTTTTGTCCACCATGTGATTCAACCTCTAACAATGAAACGACACCCACGAGGTGTCCTGCCCCCACCACCACGACAAGGGTCGCCGGCTCGGCGGCACGGGACAATAACGACACGATGTAGCGAGCCATATAAATGTTTCTCTCCTCGATGAGCACCTCGAACGCATGAGGGGAAAATCGTTTGAACTCCCTGAGCAACTGCTCGACGAACGATTCGTCAAACTGGGAAACAGGAACATCACGCTTGAGGGGAGTAAGGGAGAGAAGCGCGCCAACAACAGTCTTGACCTTCTCCCGAAACGTCATCTTCCCTACGAGCCGTGAGAGGGTTACAGAGACCTCGCGATCGATGAAGTGCACATCGGCACCAACGTCGCGTGCAACATCCACAGCCGTGATCATCTCCGTGCCGGGCATGACGCCGAAGTCCTCGCCTATCTCGCTTTGGATCATGGAAAGCAGGCTGCCGAGCAATGCGACACGCAGGCCGTGATGGCGCATCACGTCCCTGAACGTGGCGCGCTCACCCGTTCGCAGCGCATGGTAGCGATTGACGTCGAGCTCGACGCACACATATGTTGGTCGCTGGGCATCTATTACCGTGCACACCTCGGCAATGCTTTTCTTGAACACATGCCCCGTACCGATGATCGTGACATGATGTGGTCCAACTCGCAGCTCTCGTCTCATGGTCGTCACGTTGATAGGGTCGTTAACAGCTCGAAGTCCCGCTTGTACACTACACCAATGGGCGTCGATTCCTCTACGACATACACCACGTCGATACGTTTTTGCTCGATCGTTTGAAAGATCTCGTCAGCCGGAGAGGCAGGGTGTGATGTCATTGGCACATCATCGTATATATCCTTTACGCGTGCCGATTCGCGGAGGAATGGCTTTACCGATGATACATCACCTGCATGAACGATGCCAACGAGGATGCCGTCGCTGACAACAGGGAGGACCTGCTCCTTGATCTCCTCCATCATCGCACGAGCATCCTCGACTGTATCCTCTGGCGAGAGCGCCGGCGGCATATCGCGCATGATATCGGCCATGGTGCGCCCCTCCAGGGCCTCTTTCGTTGAGACCAGTGTCATCTCCCCCCTGCCGCTGATGAAGATGAAGAATGCTATCAGTATCAGGAACCAGTTGTAGATGGCCCCGATAAATGCCAGGGCGAGAGCGATGGCCTGTCCGATACGCACGGACAGTTTCGTTGCACTCGTGTAGTCCATCCGCTGTGCGAGGAGATGGCGAAATATCCTTCCCCCATCAAGCGGGAACGCGGGCACGAGATTGAACGCGCCGAGGATGAGATTGATGGAAAAGAACGCATCGAGATACGAGAGGGAATCGAGTGTCACGGTCATGGTTGGCGCACTCCCTGCGGCCATGGCGGCAACGTAGAGCACAGCGGCAACGAGGAGATTGGACAGAGGGCCGACGATGGCGATGCGCAGTTCGTACTCGCGAGGTATCTCCTCCATCTGTGAAAGCCCGCCGAGGGGAAAGAGCGTGATGGCCTCGATGCGCACGCCGTAATGGCGTGCTACGAGCGAATGGACGAACTCATGGTAGAGCACCGTCCCGAATAAGATGATGATGAGCAAAAACACCTGGACGCCACCGACTAGCGCCAGTGCTAGGACGAGAAGGAACGTAACGTCAAGCTTGACTGGTATGCCAAAGAGCCGCCCTATGGTGAATCCCCACATGACGCTACGTCTCTCCAAAATTATATAAACGTGTTGATAGATAAAAATTGAGGGTAACATAATGGCACGACTCACCAATATCGATTCATTTTTCTCGCCGCGTTCCGTGGCCGTCGTTGGTGCATCGAACAAAGAGGGCAGCATCGGTAACGTGATATTCAAAAACTTTGTTGAATCCGCGTTCGAGGGTGCGGTCTATCCCGTGACGCTCTCCTACGACACGGTGCTCGACCATACGGCGTACAAGTCGGTGCGCGAGCTTCCCGAATTGGTCGACCTTGCGGTCATAGCGATACCAGCGCCCGCCGTCAATACGGTCATGAGGGAGTGTGTTGACATCGGCGTGCCTGCGTGCGTTGTTATCACGGGCGGATTCTCCGAGATCGGAGAGAACGAGCGGGAGGAAGAACTGAAATCGATCATCAGGGGCAGCGATACGCGCGTCATCGGCCCCAACTGCGTGGGCGTTTACGACCCGCTCACCCGGGTCGACACCATCTTCTTGCCCGAGGAACGCATGGGGCGTCCGAACAACGGCCCTATAAGCCTCGTATCGCAGTCCGGTGCGTTCGTTGCGGCAATGCTCGACTGGGCATCGCTCAACGGCATCGGCATGGGCAAGGTGGTAAGCTTCGGGAACAAGATCGATGTCAACTATTCGGACCTCATCATGTTCTTTGCAGAGGACAAAAACGTCGATGTCATCACCATCTATATGGAAGGCCTCTCGAAGGGGAAGATGTTCATGGAGGCCGCGGCTGCTGCATCGCTCAAGACGCCGGTCGTGATATTCAAGTCAGGAAGGTCGAAGGCTGGTGCTGCCGCGGCCGCCTCGCACACGGGCAGCCTTGCGGGCTCGGACGCGATCTACGATGCGGCGTTCAGGCAGGCAGGCGCCATACGCGTCTACTCCTCCGAGGAGCTCTTTGACGTTGCTCGTATCTTCCAGTGCAAGAAGGCGCCTTGTGGCACAAGGATAGCGATCATCACCGACGGTGGTGGGTCGGGCGTGATGGCCACAGACTCATTGGAGGACGAGGAACTCACCTTGGCGCGACTGGACGATGCCACGAAAAGCGCCATGGGGGAAAAGTTTCCGCCGTATTGCAGCGTGAATAACCCCATCGACCTTACCGGCGATGCCGATGCAACGCGTTACAACGTTGCACTCGAGGAGGTACTCAACGATGATAACGTCGATGCGGTGCTGCTCATCATGCTCTTCCAGGTGCCGACGCTTGACGACGAGGTCGTAGGCCACGTAATCTCCCACTCCAGAAGGTCGGAAAAACCCATAATCGTCGTGTCCTCAGGGGGAAAGTACACCAAGGAGCGTGTTCGCGAACTCGAAGAGGGGGGGCTTGTCTGTTACCCAACGCCCGAACGTGGCGTCAGGGCGCTATCGGCATTGTGTCACTACCATGCGTACAGACGAAAGAAAGAGAAAAAGGGATGATCACTCTTCGGTGATCTTGTCGATCTTCCATGTGCCCTTGTCGTTCTTCTCGAGCTTGAAGGTAAGATTTGACATCTGTTCACGCTCATCGTCTTTGAGCTCCACATCGAGATTGACGTAGGCGGTGTCATCAAGGATGCGCACATTGATGAATCGTATGATCTTCAATGAAAGATTCGTCTCCTCTGCCGATATGAAGACCTGTTCGAGGCCGCTCTTGAGCTTCTCGGCGCCGCCACTCGATTCCACCATGTCATCGCTGAAGAGGATGACGATGGTCTCTGCGTCGTGATTGTTGTATGCATTGTAGTAGGAACGTACAACGTCCTTGGCGTTGTCCTCCTCGCTACCGCCAATGCATCCGGCACATAGCAACGAAGCTATGAGGAGTGAAATGATCAAAGCCTTCTTCATGATATCACCTGTTGGCACGATTATCGGAATATGCTCTCAACACTTCCCGGGTCAGCACACGGCTTGTGCATCACCTTGCCCACGGCACGGACGAAGTCGCGATGGGTCACATGGTTCCTCCTTTCACGCACGGCGAACATGCCCGCTTCTGTGCATATTGCCTTGATCTGTGCGCCGGAGACGCTCTCGGTCATGTCGACGAGCTTGTTGAAATCAACATCCTTGAGCTTCATGCGCTTGGAATGGATGGAAAAGATCGACCTTCTCCCTTCCTTGTTGGGGGGCGGCACTTCCACGAGCCTGTCGAATCTACCAGGTCGCAAGAGCGCCGTGTCGAGTATGTCTGGTCGATTCGTGGCCGCAAGTATCTTGATGTCCTCCCGTTTCTCGAATCCATCCATCTCGGAGAGCAGTTGCATGAGCGTCCTTTGCACCTCTCGGTCGCCGGAGACGCTCGACTCGGTACGCGTGGCACCGATGGCATCGAGTTCGTCGATGAAGATGACGGCGGGCGCCTTCTCCTTTGCAAGCTTGAACGTCTCACGCACCAGGCGTGCACCCTCTCCGATGTACTTGCGCACGAACTCGGACGCCACGACCTTGATGAACGTCGATGATGTCTCCCCTGCAACCGCCTTTGCAAGCTGCGTCTTGCCATTGCCAGGCGGACCGTAGAGCAGGACGCCGTTAGGAGGGTCGATGCCCACCTGTTCGAAGAGCTCGGGGCTCACAAGGGGCAGCTCCACCATCTCTCGTATCTCTTGGATCTTCTCATCGAGCCCGCCGATGTCCTTGAACGACGTATCGGGGCACGAGATGATCTCCATACCAGAGACCGCCGGGTCCTTTGACGAAGGCAGGACCTCGAGAATGGAGAGCGTGCGCTGGTTGAGCGCCACCAGCGTACCTGGGAATAGGTCATCAGTGTCGATAAGTTGTGAAACGCCAACGACAAAGTGTGGACCTGAAGAGCTCTTGACGATAGCCCTCCCATCGAGAAGACGATCGATGACCGTCGCTGTGATGAGCGGTGGTGTCCTGAGGCGTTCCAATTCCTTGCGTAGGGCCTCGATCTCCCGTTGTAACCGCACCTTCTCAGACTCGGCGTTTTGTTTCTGGACTTCCAGATACTTGATCTTCTTTAGCAGCGTCTGGACTTGCTGGTTCTCATCACCTGAACGTAGATAATCAAAGCTTGCTGACTCGCCCAATCGAACACCTCTTTTAAATTACCTTTTTCTCAGGGGCATATTTAAACCTTTTTATTACATTTTTCGGACCATTGGCCGTGTCTGGTCGTTTGACGCACCATTAATTCTTTATGTGTTATGCCCCAACGTGACCTTGAGTGAACACGATGATCGAGATAACATCGCTTGACGGCAAGAGGGAGGGCATGTTCCACCATGGTGAAACGTCGTGTACGTTTCCGGGACTGCTCACGTTCAGGAAGGATTCGATGTCTTGGGGCGCGCTTTCTATCGAGAAACCGCTTTCCTATCCATTCAGGTCGCACCTCCATGGCACCGGATTGTCGGTGACGCCGTTGCTTCGCGTCTATCCGGGCGCCCCGCCAGGCGTTGCACGCAGGCTGCAGGAGGCAAATGCATCCTTACGAGAGGGGGGAGATGTCACCACCGTCTTCCTGAGCGGCTACGACGACATCGACACAGCGTTCGTACGCTCGCTCAACGAATCGAAGCTGTTCCTCTTTGACCTGCGGGAAGAACGAGCGTTCCTGCGTCATTTCTTCATGCTACGAAAGCGATACCCCAACGCGGTGAGCTACGTCGACTGCCCCCCAGAGACGGTCCCCGTGCTCGCGTACGCAGGTGTCGACATTTTCCCCGATACGCCACAGCATCGGGCGGAGCTTGCATCGTTTCTCGAAGACCCGACGCCGCATTATGTCGAGATGAGGGCATGCGCATCACTTTGCGCCAAGCGGCTCCTCGACCTCCTCTACCATGAGTTCTGGAGGGAGCATGAGCCCTATGTGGCCACTCCGGACGACCAGGAGCTGTTCATATCGTCCGACTCGTTCTGGCGACCCACCGTTCGCAGATGGGAGCGCGAGGTGTCCACCAATTACGTGCCTCCCTCAAACGTCTGCGTGCTCCTCCCATGCTCGGCGCGCAAGCCCTACAGTTCATCACAAAGCCACAAAACGTTCATAGCATCCATGCGCAAGGCGCTGCGCTCACGCTACCCTTCGCTCACGCAACTCATCGTCACATCGCCGTACGGTGTCGTGCCACGCGAACTCGAAACGCTCATCGATTACGATACGGTCGTAACGGGACGGTGGAGCCATGACGAGGTGGAGCGATCGCGCACGATGGTGCGTACCATCCTCGAAAAGATGGACGACCCCTTCGTCATCGCACAGCTTCCCGAAAACGAACAGGCGATCCTTGATGGCCTTCCCTGCGACGTGAAGGTGACATGCGACGGCCACCCGCTCTCGGCCCCTTCGATGCGAGCGCTTGAGGATACACTACGAAGCGTGGCCGATCGTATCGACACCGCCGCAAAGTCCCATGCGCACATGCGCACGCTGTCGCGGTTCCTCTACGGCACCGATGTCTTCGGCGAGGACATACGCATCAAGGGACGAGGGGTCAAACAGGTTTATGAAGGGTCAAGCTGCGTTGCATCGTTTGACAAGACCATCCGTCCCTTCTCGACACATGCGCCAATCCGCAGACGATGGGTATCGATGATGGACTTCGACCTCAAAGGTGACCTCTTCTGTGTCGGCATCGAGGATGCCGACGACGACATACGCCCCGGAGACGAGGTCGTCATCACGCGCAACGGGGAGATGGTCGCCTCGGGCAAGGCGCTCCTTCCCGGCCACATGATGTCCCGCATGCGCAGGGGAAAGGCCGTCAAGGTCAAGAAACGCTGCGGCTAGAGCACATCGAGCACGAGCCCGATGCCGATCAGTACGAGCGCCCCGCCCCCGATGACAAGCATTGTCGGGACCTCCCCAAGCACAATCCATGCCAGAAAAGACGCGCCGATGGGTTCGGCAACGATGGTGGCGCTTACCGTCGGAGCTGGAAGGTACTTGAGCGCATAGTTGTAGGCCGTATGCCCCAGGCACGAAGGACCTGCCGCAAGAAGGAAAAAGATCACGTAATCTGCAAGCGGATACCCCGTCATAGGGTACCCGAGCGCCAGGGGCAACGCCACGATGAAGAGAAACGAGATAAGATAAACGATGCTCACATATGGGAGCGTGCCAACGGACTTGCGCACATGGCGGCCTATGACAAGGTACAGAGCAACGCCAAGCGCGCCGCAAAACGCAAGTGTCACCCCTTGTAGGGAAAGGCGCACGATGGCCTCGTTGAGGACGATGACCGCGCCGCCAAGCAGTGCGCACATAAGCCCGACCGAACCCTTTCGCGATATGCCCTCTTTTAAGAGAACCATCGACAGGACAAGCACGATGAGCGGTGATGAGTTCACCACAATGACGCTCACGGCGACGCTTGTGTAGAAAAGCGACGAGATCCACGTGGCGAAGTGGATACCAAGCGCGATGCCCGCAATGATCATGAGCGCCGCGTCCCTGCGCGCAAGGCTGCGAAGCGGACGCCATTCGTTGCGGAGGGTGGTTGCCGTTACCATGATGGCGCTGGCGATTCCCATCCGATATGCGGCTATGACAAGCGGGTCAGCACTGCTCAATCGTATGAGAATGCTTGCGGCCGAGACGAAGACGAGACCGCCCATGAGCATCATGCGCACCGAGTACACATATAGAGAACGAAAGACGTCTTTTTAAGAGTTGAGTTGAAAGATAAAAAAAGATGGAACAAAAGGAAAAAGGAAATATCAGATGCGTCGGTCCTTGACCTGTTGTTCGAGGCACTTGAGCTCCTCAACGAGGCTTTCGTATTCCTGAAGCCTGTGCACGAGGATGCCGAGACGCTCGATGGCAACGACATCGTCCTCACCGTAGATGGGAACATAGATCTTGACGGCCTCGGAGAAGGGGTTGCCCACAAGGACGTCCCTGTACCCAAGATCCGCCTGATTCTCAACGATGTACCCACCGAGATTCATCACCTGTTTTGGTATGAGTATATACTTAGGCATTGTTGTTCACCTCTAGAGCATGGCCACTATCAACCCGATGACGCCAAGTGCGCTGAATCCCAGCGAGAGCGGATAGACCTGCTTGAACGTGAGCACGGGCGTGAACGCGGACACGATCGCAGCACCCACGGGTAGCAGCATGACGAGTATGATGTGTGGTATGAGCGCCCATCCTATCATGGGAGGGATGCCAAAGTAGAGCGTCACGAAGACGCTTGACATGACAAATATCGTCACCTCTCGCATGAGGTAATATCCGGCACGGGCCCATGCGGCGTATTCGAGGGTCGGCCCCTCGACGACATCGGCCTTCGTATGCATGATTGAGAATGGATACTCGTTGAGTATGACGAGGTACCCTGCAAAGTATGCGATCGCACCGATGGCGCCCGGCACGGTGAGTATGAGCGGATTGAGCGAGAACAGGTCCCGCAACACGAACGTCGCGGGATCGAATCCCTGCGCTGAGGCAACGGCCATGATGCCGATGCTCCCATACATTACCGCCGGTACGAAGAGGCCGATGTAGAGCGGAAACGACCCGATCGAGATGAGCTTGAACGTTCGTACCACCGCGACCTGCTCGAAGAATCGGCGCACCTTTCCCTTCATGACCGCGCCCTTCACCTGATCGGGATAGGGCATCCTCACGGAAAGGATCGACTTCGAAAGATTCCCCATGAACAGATAGAGCATCTCCTCGACCTTCATGAGGCCTGCGATCGCAACGAGCGTGCCAAGGGTGAGTACCGTCTCCCATGCAGGCGTCGTGAGGAGTATGATGAAAAACATTAGGAATATGCCGATGACAGGAAGCGAATGGTAGAGGCGCGGCATGGGCGAGACCGGACGTATGCGCTCCTTGTAGAGGAACTTGAAAAAGGCCCAGAACCCGGGCGTGAGCACGGGCGGACCGATGCGGAGCTGGATACGGGCCTGTATCTTCCGCATGATCCCCGGCAGCCATGTCGAGACGACAAAGGCCACGATAGGGATGCAGACGGTCGTTATGGCAAAATCAGTCCAATCCATCATCACACCCTCCTCGCAAGACGAAGGACGTCCTCTGGCTCCATGACGTAGTTGGTACCCTTCTTCTCGTCAACGACAGTCATGCGATTGGTGCAGGTAAGGCACGGGTCGCACGAGGCGATGGTGATGCTCGCATCGGTCAGATGGTCGCCGATGCAGGACACCTCCATTGCCGAAAGCGATGACATCGACGGCGTCCTGTTGATGTAGCTGCGTATCCGTCCCACCTCGTCGAGCGCACACGAGTCGTATATCTCACCGCGTGCCGCCTCGTTGTACGACGTCGAGTACCCCATGGCGCCTAGTTCGAAGTCGACGTTGGTCGGGTCCTCGTCCGGAAGCGTCTCAAGCGCCTGTCGTATGATCTTTATCGACTCCAAGCATTCAAACACCCTGCATGCCACACGGTCGAGCACGGTGCCGCCGTCGCGCACGATGACCTTGAAGTCGAAATGGTCGCGGTACTCGGGAAGCTTGTAGCGCCAATCGAAGTCGATGCCCGATGCGCGCATGTTGGGCCCCAGGGCACCGTACTTGACGGCGTCCTCCTTGCTGAGATAACCGATCTCCTTGATAC
>DSAJ01000089.1 GCA_011372835.1 Methanomicrobia archaeon
GCTTGAATACGGCCTCGGTCCCGTCGATCCACGTGATCCTTTTGTCTATGACCCTGAAGTGCCTGTCGCGCAGCTCGTTGTAGCGCTCGTAATGCATGAAGTCGTTGCGTGAGGACACCTGCTGCATCTTGCACGACCCGCAGGGCTCTTGAGCGCCGTGCATCGCCTCGTGGCACCGCGCTCCGATGAACCTGCCGTTAAACGTCCTGATGGCCGTCTCGTTGGCGTACAAGACCCTGTGCGTTGCCAGGTCGATGACGCATACCGCATCGTTGAGGCTCTCGAGCAGGCTCAACGACTGCGTGCGCATGTGGTCGAGCGTGTCCTTGAACATCTTCTTCCTGCGCCCGTTTTCGTGGTGCTTTGTGTGGCGGATGAGCGCATTGTAGAGGCGTTCGGGACCCATGAGGCCCGTGTCCTTGACAAAGTAGTCCGTTGCGCCGCCCATGAACGCCTCGCGCGCGACCATCTCGTCCCCATGCCCCGTGAGGAATATGAAGGGCAGGTGTGCATGGCGCTGTCGGAACCATGCAAGGAAGTCTATGCCCGTTTCGTCGCCCACCTGGTAGTCGCACAGGACGGCGTCGAAGTCCTGTTCCTCGGCGAGACGCATCGCCTCGTCAACAGACGACGCCCAGGTGAACTCGAGGTGCGGCCCCCCGTACTGGTCCGTGATGCGGCCGAGAAGAAGGTGGTATAACTCCGCATCGTCGTTGTCATCCTCAAGATGAAGGACATGCACGCAATTGACCATCACTTCCGCTCTGATTTATATAATTTAAACTTAACTACGTTATTTTCTCGTATATGCGAACGTAAGCTATGGAGCCCCGGGACGGAATGCCTACCATGTGGTGTCGGCCCCGGGAACGAGACGCATAAGGAGGGATGTGGGATTGACGAGCCAGGACGGGCGCTCATTTGAAAACCAATTTCCGCCGCTGTAACGACGCTCTTTCTCGAGATCTACGCATCTGTCATGGACTTCCACGTGGAGCATGGACGGGGCGCTGACCGAAAGCCGCTGGACGTAGGGGGGATCGTCGCGTGTCACCCGCAACGGGTCTATGACTCGCCCCACGTGTCCGAGCACCTCCCCCGCCGCGACGCGAGCGTTTTCCGAGACCATGACATCGTCAAGCTCCGCATAGCGCACCACAAAGCCGGAGTCGTGCAGGACAGTGGCATGATGGGTCACGTTCCAGTAGTGTCGCTGCGCGGGGGACGTGGCGATGCCCGTGGCCACGATCTCACCGCGTTCGAACGCCAGCACGCTGCTTCCCGCTGGCGCGTAGATGTCAACACCGCAATGGCGGCGGTCGAGGCGGTCCTCCCAGAACGACCCTTGTATGCCGTGGCGCGGCACGCGGCGCGTATAACTGTTTGGAACGGGCCAGCGCCCGCGGTCTTTACAACGCATGATGTGTTCCCTCATGACGGGGGTCGTGCTAAACGATTCCTCGAGAACGTCAAGGGGCCCGTAGACGACAAGCCTGTCGCCTTCCTTGATCTCTACCTCGGGCGACGGCACGGGTATCCATTCGATCACGTGCCGGAATCAGGTCGGTATGAGGCGGAAGCGGTCCGCGTAGGCGCAGTCAGTTCGTGTGGTCGTCGGATTCCTTTTTCAGCTGTTCCAGGATGTATCCTGCATACCACTCGGCCCATCGGTCGTCTGTGCGCCCCCTGCTGCGCTCGTAGAGCACATGCGCCTGCTGTGCACGCCTTAGCAGCGTTGCCAGCTTTGCCTTGTCAAGCTCGTAGCGCGGGATGGTATCACCATCCTAAATCTGCGCACGCATATATATGGCTTTATGTTCGAGGTCTACAGGCGTTCGATTATCGTCTTTGGCTGCATGAACAGGAGGAGGTAGTCGGGGCCTCCGGCCTTCGAGCACGTGCCAGACATCTTGTAGCCGCCAAACGGTTGGACGCCCACGAGCGAGCCTGTGATCTTCCTGTTGATGTAGAGGTTGCCCACGTGGAACTCGTTCTTGGTACGCTCGATGTGGTCCCTGTCATTGGTGATGATCCCCCCGGTCAAGCCGTAGATGGTGTCGTTGGCTATGTAGAGAGCCTCGTCGAAGTCGCGCGCCTTGATGACCGAGAGCACGGGGCCGAAGATCTCCTCCTGTGCTATCCGCGCATGCGGGTCGACGTCGACGAAGACGGTGGGCTCGATGAAGTAACCGATCTTGCCAACACGGCCGCCGCCGTGAGCGAGCGTGGCCTCCTCCTTGCCTATCGCGATATAACGCATGACCTTCTCGTACGCTTCGTCCGACGACACGGGTCCCATGTCGATGTCCGCATCCTCGGGGTCGCCGACATTGAGCTCGCCGACACGCTCCATGAGCTCCTTCATGAACGCGTTGTAGACCGACTCGACGACGATGACGCGCGAGCATGCCGAACACTTCTGGCCCTGGTAACCGAACGCTGATGTCACCGCCGCATCGGCGGCAAGCGCACAGTCGCAGGGATCGTCGACAATGAGGGCGTCCTTCCCGCCCATCTCCGTGATGACACGCTTGAGCCAGTGCTGTCCCTCGCGCACGATGGCAGCAGACTCATAGATGTTCGTACCCACCTCAAGCGAACCGGTAAAGCTCACAAATCTGGTGAGCGGATGCTTGACGAGCGCGTCGCCGACGGTGCTTCCGCTCCCGGGCACGAAGTTGAGCACGCCCCCAGGTATGCCCGCATCATAGAGTATCTCTGCGACCTTGGCGCCGATGATGGGCGTCGCTGACGCCGGCTTGAGCACGACCGTGTTGCCGCTGACCAGCGCCGCGGATGTCATGCCCGTCAGGATCGCAGAAGGAAAGTTCCAAGGCGGTATGATGGCTCCGACCCCGAGAGGTATGTATCGGTAGTTCGTGGACTCGCCCGGATACGGGTGGACCTTTCCGCCCTTGTGGAGGCGCATCGCCTCACGTGCGTAATACTCGAGAAAGTCTATGGCCTCTGCAATGTCCGCGTCAGCCTGCAACCAGGGCTTTCCTGCCTCATATACCATGATGGCCGAGAGTTCGAACTTGCGCCGCCTCATGATGGCAGCCGCCTTGATGAGGCAGTCCGCCCTGTACCTCGCCGACTTGCGTGACCACGAATCGAACGCTTCTGCTGCCGTTTCGACTGCCTTGCCGGCAAGTTCCTCGTCGGCTGCGTAGACGCGTCCGACGATCTCGTCGGGATTCGACGGGTTGCGGGACTCGATGATCGAGTCGGTGATCTGCTCGTGCCCTCCGATGCATAGAGGGTATGTGCGTCCGAACCCTGAACGCACTCGTTCGAGGGCGCGAAGCATGGCTTCCTTGTTCTCCTCAACAGAGAAGTCAGTAACGCCCTCATTCTTGTATGGCATCAATTCCAATGAAATCCCCCCGTATACCCTCTCTCGGGCATCATTAAATATCTTGTTGCTTTTTAGCGATTCTGAGGCCATACTCCTGTGTTTTGTCCGGTTCGCGAGGTGGGGGAAATGGGCATCCTTGGCAAGAATTAAGAACGATAGTGCAGAATAGTGCGGTGAGGTGAGGATGGGATTTACCAAGAGATCGAGGGCACAATTGTTGATCCGGATAAGGGCGAGATGTTCCAAGGGTGCGCCAGGTTCGACTCCCACATCATCGAGGTGGAGGAGCGTCCCGTACGCTCCGATACCCTCATCTGCCCCGGCTACATCGATGCCCACGTCCACATAGAAAGTTCAATGCTTCCGCCGCGCTCCTTCTCACGCGTTGTCGCGCCGCACGGGACCGCCGCGGTCGTTGCCGATCCGCACGAGATCGCCAACGTCGCGGGGATGGACGGTATCGAGTTCATGGTAAACGACGCGCGCAGTGCGCCCGTCGACATCTTCTTCGCCGCACCCTCGTGTGTGCCCGCCACCCCGTTCGAGACGTCGGGCGCCACCATCACCGCCAAGGACTGTGAGACGCTGCTTGCGCGCGACGAGTTTGTCGCACTTGGTGAGATGATGAACTATCCTGGCGTCATACGCCGTGATCCCGACGTGATGAGAAAGATCGCTACCGCCCTTAAACGCGGCAAGCCCGTTGATGGCCATTGCCCCGGCCTTTCTGGCCAAGACCTTTCGCTCTACATCGCCGCCGGCATCTCCACCGACCACGAGTCGACGACGGCAGAAGAGGCTCGTGAGAAGGTTGAGCGGGGCATAAGGGTCTTCGTCCGGGAGGGGTCGAGCGCGCGCGACCTCGAGGCGCTCGCCGGCGTGGACGGGGCCTTTGCGTTCTGCACCGATGACGCCCACGTGCGCGACCTCCGCGAACGCGGCCATATGGACGCGATCCTCTCAAAGGCCGTGGGCGAGGGCATGGACCCCCTGCAGGCACTGCGCATGGCAACGTCGAATCCGGCACGCCACTACGACCTTCCCTGCGGCACATTGTCGCCGGGGGCTCGTGCGCACATTCTCGTGCTTCGAGACATCAACGACTTCACGCCCGTCGAGGTCTACCATGGGGGCAAGCCCTGTGCACGCTGCGGGGCAATGATAACTCGATCACGCCATAAGGACACGCCCATGCGGTTCATGACCGCGCGCCCCATCGCCACGCGCATGCTGCGCCCCCAGGCGCCCCGCCACGTCATCGGGGCGGCGGCAGGTCGCATCATTACCGACCACCTCGTCGATGGTGGCACGAACGTGGACAAGCTCGTCGCTGTTGACCGCCACACTGGCACGCACCTCGCATGCTGCTACATCTCAGGTCTGGACATGGGCGACTGTGCCATCGCACAGACCATAGCGCACGACTCGCACAACATCATCGCCGCGGGGGGAAATGACGGCCTTCTCGTCAGAGCGGTCAACAGGCTCGTCTCCCTCGGCGGGGGGATCGTGGCATGCGGCAGGCATGGGAGCGAGGAGGTGTCACTTGACATCGGGGGGCTCATGAGCTCCGAAACCCCCGAACGCCTCGCCTCCAGGCTCGAGGGCCTCGAACATATGCTTGGCCGGCACGGGGTGGATATGGAACGCGCCGTCTCGACACTCTCGTTCATGTCGCTGCTCGTTATCCCGCACCTCAAGCTGTCGGACAGGGGGCTCTTTGACGTCGATGCGTTCGCGTTCATCGATGACAAGGACGGTGATCGTGACCCTCATGCGAAAAATAGATAGCTGACCTGCACCATAGTGGAGCGCATGTATGAATTCTTGGAACGGCTTGGCATCCGGGAGCACAACCCCGGTGGTTGTTGTGGCGTCAACGAATGGATGGGGGAAGGCGACACCATCGCCTCGGTCAATCCCGCCTCCGGCAAGACCATCGCCACCGTCGGCCTCGTCTCGGAGGGAGAGTATGACACCATCGTCAGCGCCGCCCAGGCGGCGTTTCACACCTGGCGTATGGTGCCCGGGCCTGTTCGCGGCACCATCGTTCGCGACATAGGGCTCAGGCTCGAGGAGCGAAAGGAGGACCTGGCTCGCCTCGTCGCACTCGAGATGGGAAAGATTCTCGAGGAGGCGCGCGGCGAGGTGCAGGAGGCCATCGACATGGCGGCGTTCGCAAGCGGCCTTTCACGGCAGCTCTACGGCAAGACGATGACGAGCGAGCGCCCCGAGCACCGGCTCTACGAGCAGTGGCACCCACTCGGTCCTGTGGGCATCATCACCGCGTTCAACTTTCCCATGGCAGTGTGGAGCTGGAACGCGCTTATCGCGGCCACGTGCGGCGACTCGACGGTATGGAAACCGTCCTCGAAGGTGCCGCTTTGCGCAATCGCGGTGCAGCGCATCGTCAACGAGGTCCTTGCCGAACACGGATGGGAGCGCGGCGTCGCATGCCTCGCATGCGGCACGGGCCGAACGGCGGGGATGTGGATCACCCGGGACGATCGTATCCCTCTCGTGTCGGCGACAGGATCGGTCGCAATGGGGCGCCGGGTATCTGAAACCGTCGCAGGGCGGATCGGGAGGACGATCCTCGAACTTGGCGGCAACAACGCCGTCATCGTTTCAAAGAGCGCCGACCTCGACCAGGCGGTGCCTGCCATCGTCTTTGGCGCCGTCGGCACGGCGGGGCAGCGCTGCACGTCGATACGCCGCCTCATCGTGCACGAGTCGGTAAGGGAGACGCTCGTGGCGCGGCTGGTCAAGGCATACTCATCGCTCACGATAGGCGACCCTCTCGACCCGAAGACGAGGATGGGGCCCCTCATCGACACCGATGCCGTCTCGAAGATGCAGATTGCGCTCGAATCGGCGCGCGACCAGGGCGGCACGGTGCTCTACGGCGGCAAAAGGCGGGGCGAGACGTTCGTCGACCCCGCAATCGTCGAGGTGCCGGGGAACGTGCCCATCGTGGCGGAGGAGACGTTCGCGCCGATACTCTATGTCATGGCGTACGAGGACTTCGACGAGGCGCTGTGGCTCCACAACGACGTCCCCCAGGGGCTTTCGAGCTCGCTGTTTTCCACCGACCTCAGGGAGGTCGAGACGTTCCTCTCGCACAGGGGGTCCGACTGCGGCATCGCGAACGTGAACGTGAGCACGAGCGGGGCGGAGATCGGCGCCGCGTTCGGCGGAGAGAAAGAGACGGGTGGAGGGCGCGAGGCCGGCTCCGATGCGTGGAAGGCCTACATGCGCAGGCAAAGTGTCACGACGAACTGGGGCGCGGGCATGCCGCTCTCACAGGGGATCGACTTTTCTTACTGAGAAGATCTTTCCCTTTTCCTTCCTTGTCTTCTCCCACGTCTCGACAAAGCCCATGAACGACCCTATGAGGAACAGTATCGCAGGCCACGTGCCGTGGATGAGCCACCAGAACAGGTATGCAGAGACTATGGCAAACCCGGCCATTATTGGAAGGGCGAGGTATAAAGGAAGATAGTTGATCCGGATGTCCCGCGTATAGATCTGCATCGTCTAGCCTCATGACTACAATCTTAAATAATTATCGTGGGAAAAATGGCATGTGGTCACTCGGGCTCGAGGTCGAGCAACAGGATGAGCAGCGCGAGAATGACGGCCACCAGCGCCAGGATGCCACGGTCGTAGAGATAGACGGCACCTGCGGTGACAAGAAATGCGATTGTCGAACGCGACTGTATCCTCATGCTGTTTTCAAACGCGACGGCATTAAAAAACATATTGGTCCCACCATGGCCCGAGAACGAGATTGAGGGCCGAATCGATATAGAAAAGATTTTAAAAGGACGGACTTTCTACACACTAATAGGGTTGTCAGGGTGGCCCAGCCTGGTACGGCGCCGGCCTGCTAAGCCGGTTCTCGCAAGAGATCCGGGGTTCAAATCCCCGCCCTGACGCCATCATCCCTGACGGGGGGACGGTGGCCCTTGTGAGCCCGAACGGTATCGCTAAGCACGACGGGAGCGCGAACACGTAGGTGAATTACAATGGACATGAGAACTCTCTTTGCTGCCTGTGCACTTGGAGGGGTGGCGATCGCACTGCCCTTTTACGGCACATACGGATACCCTTCGCTGCTCATAGGCGGGGCGATCGGCGTCGTATTCTTCATGCAGCTAAGAAACTACATTCTATAGGTCCAAGACCTTGTTGCGTTCGCAACGCAGGTACGGCCTGGAATAGAGCTCCATGCCGAACTGGCTCTCATCCTTCATAGAGGGGCGATCATACTTCACGGACGACCGTTCCACCTCATGGACCCTGCCGTGAGGGTCGATGGTGACGTTAAGCGGCCATTTGCCCACGAACATGCCATATGGTATGCCGTGTTGCCTCAGCTTTTCAAAGACGAACTCGACCAACCGGTCGTTGGTAAGCGTGCTCATGATGACGATCGCCTCGGCGATGTCGCCACGCGTGCCCACGCAGGAGAGGAACTGCTCGACCTGGTCGCGAAAGTGCGGATTGTAGTCGATGTGGGTAAGATAATGGACGTCGCTTTTTCTGACGTAGATGCATACACAGGACACGATGTTGTTCGTCTGAAGATACCTGTCACGCTCCACCTTCCTGCAGATGCATGAACGCTGAAATATCTTGTCAACGTGTTGTGGTTCCCTCATGCGGGCAGCCATGGCTCATCCCCATCGTTGCTTGTCGTAAAACGCCTTCTTGTATGCCACGGTGAACGTCGTGTCGTCGTCCTGCAGCGTGTCGAGCACGTAGGTGATGGCAAGGGGATCGTCCTCGCTGTCCTTCGCGACGAGTCGCGAGCCGCTTTGCGTGACGATGGGAAACCCCTTCTCCTTGAAATAATACCCAAAAGCCTCCTCCTTGCCCCGGGGGACGCGCACCGCGACGACGCCTGTGCACGAAGAATAGAGCTCCTCGACGGTGTCCGACTCGGCACACGGTCTCCAGCTCATATTGCAGGATTCACCGAGCATGCCCCCATATCTGAATGAAAATATATAAAGATTATGAATTGAATACCCCAAATCGGGACGATGTTCAGGACCGTCTGTTCATTCGTACGCCCATGGCGAAGGCGAAGGCCAGTCCCGCAATGACGATGAGGACCAATGCCACGGGTCGCGGGGCCCAAGGAGACATGCCCGGGCACGGTCCGACATCCCCCGCGACCTGTACATCGTGCTTTACCGAAGCGCGAATGCGCGCGCGCCCCATGCCTGACGGAAGTACCTGGGAGAGCAGGTACCAGTTCGAGAAGCTGACGCGCCCGCCCAGATACGATCGCGTGGCGTCCACCTCATCCGCATCGAGGCCTAGCTGCTCGAGCATCGAGGCCGAAAACGCGAGCGAGAACTCGCCAAGGTAGGTCGTCCGTGGCGATGCATGGTAGCGCTTGACGTCGGTCTGTCCGTCGACCTGGGTGAAGTCGTGCGGATGGGCCGTCCTCGGCGCCTTTTGCATGTTCACGTCATCGACCCATATGTCATAGACCGCACCGTCATCGTCCTGCATAGCCGCGAGCCATTCCCATGCTTCCTCGAGGGAGGTGCGGTAGCGCTCTTCTCCTGTGATGTTGTAGGCCATCCAGGGGCCCATCATCGCCATGGAGACATAGTGGCACGACCTGTCCCAGCGGGTCGGATAGCGCTTGGCGTAGCCGTCGTACCACGAGCCGTCGGCAAGCTGCATCTCGTACAGTGCGTCCGCAAGCCAGGTGCATGCCAAACGGTAGCGGCCGTCGCCGATGCCGTGATAGGCAAGCGACCCTATGGCTGCAGACACGATGCCCAGGTCGTTGGGGCTCGTCCAGTAGTACGAGGTGAGACACGTCTCGCCTTCCCCGGCGTTTCGCGCGATGTCGGCGTGGGGGTCGTCACAGCCTGAGGGGTAGGTGGACTCCCAACGCTCCATCTCGCTGATGAGGAAGTCTGCCCCGCGGCGCGCCGCCTCGGCATAGCGCTCGTCCCCGCTGTATCCGTATGCTGCGGCCAGCGCCCACGTTGCGATGCTCGTCATGAGCTTGTCGTTGACGTTGTCACCCTCCTCGTAGCGCATGACGACCCCCTCCTCGCGCTGCCGTGAGCACAGGATGTCCGCACAGCGCAGTGCCTTCGTCTGCGCCTCGTACGAGCGGTGGGCCGTATCGTAGTATATCATGAAC
>DSAJ01000045.1 GCA_011372835.1 Methanomicrobia archaeon
GTAACGGACGCTCAGGTCCTGCAACGCGTTCATGAGCCTGCGCTGCATGTAGCCGCTCTGGGCGGTACGCACCGCAGTGTCGACGAGGCCTTCCCTGCCGCCCATGGCATGGAAGAAGAACTCCTTGGGGTTGAGCCCCTGCTTGTAGGATGATGAGACGAACCCGCGCGATGCTGCGCTGAGGTCCTCGCGGTCAAATGATGAAAGCGATCGTTTCGCATATCCGCGATGCAGCCTGTTGCCGCGCACTGACATCTGTCCAAGCGCCGCGCTCATCTGTGTGAGGTCGAGCATGTTTCCTTTCGCACCGGTCTTTGCCATGACGACAGCGCCCCTGTTCATACCAAGGTAGCGCTCTGAGATCGTGCCTGCCTTGTCACGCGCCTCGGCGAGTGCCTGCATGATGCGTGACTCGAGCGTCTCGCGCTCGCTTCGGCCGGGAAGCGGCTCGAGGTAGCCCTCGCGGTACGATTCGATGAGGCGCTTGACCTTCTCCTTGCCCCCGGAGAGCACCTTCTCAATGAGATTGAGCGCCTCCTTGGGGAGGTCCTCGTCGTCAATGCCTGTGGTGAATCCTATGAGTGCGTTGCTCCATAGGATGAGGCGGGTCACCGAATCAAGGAACTTGCGTCCCACGTCGGTGCCGTAGTCCTTGACGAGCTTGTCGAGGAGCTTGCAGTTCGACCGTGCCTTGAACGTAGCGCCGTCGACGACGCCGGTCTTGAGCACTCCGTCCTCGATGAGGACGTACGCATCGTATTTGCAGTCGCGGTACTCACAAACATCGCACTTCTGGCATATCTTGGACTTGTATGAGATGTTGAGGTCGTCTGGCAGCAACAGCGAGAAGAGCTGCTTGCCCGTCCAGTAAGGCTTGCCATTCTCCTCACCGGCCGGTTCGGGAAGCACCGCGTGAATGTCGGATACATACATCATCTGATCAATCTGAGAACGGGTGAATCTTGTGCCGCGCTTGGTAAGGATGTAGGCGCCAGAAAGATAATCCTGGCTGCCACCGATGACCGGTTCGCCGAATCGCGGCGAGATGATCTGCTCCTGCACGCGCATCAGGATGCGCGCCTCTGCCTGGGCCTCCTCGGTCTGGGGAACATGCATGTTCATCTCGTCCCCGTCGAAGTCGGCGTTGTATGGCGGGCAGACGCAGAGATTGAGGCGGAACGTCTTGTATGGCATCACGCGCACCTCGTGCGCCATGATCGAGAGCCTGTGCAGCGACGGTTGCCTATTGAACAGCACGATGTCGCCGTCACGAAGGTGTCGCTCGACGGTGTAGCCCTCCTCGAGCTCCTCGGCCAGTATGTCGCTCGTGATGTCAGTGACACGTTTGCGCTTGCCATCGGGGCGGAGGATGTAGTTGGCGCCGGGATATGCATTCGAGCCCTTGAGCACGATCTGGCGCATGCGCTCGATGTTACGCGACGTTACGCGCTCGGGCACAGTGAGTTCCATTGCTATGAAATCAGGGACGCCCACCTCGTTAATCGAGATGTTGGGATCGGGAGATATCACCGTGCGTGCCGAGAAGTCGACGCGCTTTCCCGAAAGGTTGTTCCTGAATCGTCCCTCCTTTCCCTTGAGACGCTGTGTGAGGGTCTTGAGCACGCGGCCTGAGCGGTGGCGTGCTGGAGGCACGCCCGAGACCTCGTTGTCAAAGTATGTGGTGACGTGGTACTGGAGGAGCTCCCAGAGGTCCTCGACGATGAGCTGCGGCGCGCCCGCGTCAAGATTTTCCCTGAGTCGCTGATTGATGCGTATAATGTCAACAAGTTTGTGGGTAAGGTCGTCCTCCGAACGTATTCCTGATTCAAGGGTGATCGATGGTCTGACCGTCACGGGTGCCACGGGGAGAACGGTAAGTATTGCCCACTCGGGGCGCGAGGCTTCCGTGTTCCAACCCATGAGGCGCGCATCACGCTCTGTGATCTTCTCGAAGCGTTCCCTGATGTCGGAGGGCGTGAGCTTCTTGTCACCTTCCTTGTACGAGGTCGGCTTCTCGAACTTCACCTTGAGCTGGTCGGTACCGCAATGGGGGCATGTCGAGTCCTTGAGTACACCTTTCTTCTTCGCTGCCTCGGAGAGCACGTCAGATATGATCGACTGGCGTATGCTGCCGCGCACACCCTCCTGGCGGAGCTTCTCCTCGTAATGCTCGATGCGTTCCTCGGTGAGCAAAAGCCGCGAGCACTCCTTGCACGTTGCCTTGAGAATGTCATAGATCTCCTTCGAGTACCCGACGTGTATGACGGGGCGCGAGAGCTCGATATGTCCAAAGTGGCCCTGGCACTCGCCGAACTTGAGGTTGCATGTCCGACACTTCAGACCGGGATCGATGACGCCGAGCTTCGGGTCCATGAGCCCCCCGTTGATGGGATACCCCTCGTCGTCGTAGGTATCGGCCTGTATGATGGTGGTAACTGATACCTTGCGAACGTTTTCCGGGGAGAGGACGCCAAACGATATCTCCTTGATCTTTTTCGGCGGTCCAAAAAGCATAATGTCTTCTTCATTCATACGATCACGCCCTGTCCTCCATCGTCAGCTTGGGACGTACGAGCATCGATTCAAGTTCCTGTATGAGCAGTTTGAACGCGTACGAGACCTCGACGACGTGTATGTCGATCTCCTCCGAGCATAACGGGCAGTACTTCTGGTTGCGCATCTTGTCGTAAACGGCAAGGCTGCCGCACTTTCCGCAAACGAGCACGTTGTACTTGTCTGACGACTCGAGCAGACGCTCCTGAAGCAGCATGGCGGCCCCATGTCCTACGAGGCAATCGCGCTCCATCTCGCCGAAGCGAAGACCACCCTCGCGCGCCTTGCCTTCCGTTGGCTGGCGTGTCAGCATCTGGCGAGGTCCGCGAGAACGGGCATGCATCTTGTCAGCGACCATGTGGTGGAGCTTCTGATAGTAGGCAACGCCGACGAAGATGTCGGCGAGCATCATCTCGCCCGTGACGCCGTTGTAGAGCACTTCCTTGCCCGAGTGCTTGAACCCGTTCTCGGTGAGCGCCTTCCTGAGGTCGGGTTCGTCCTCGTTATCAAAGGCGGTGGCGTTGACGAAACGGCCCTGGAGCGCCCCAACCTTGCCGCCAATCATCTCGAGGATCTGGCCCACCGTCTTACGCGAAGGGATGGCATGTGGATTGATAATGAGGTCGGGAACGATGCCCGATTCAGTGAATGGCATGTCTTCCTGCGCCATGACGTAGCCGATGACGCCCTTCTGTCCGTGGCGCGATGCGAACTTGTCGCCAAGTTCGGGTATGCGCTGATTGCGCATCTTGATCTTTGCGAGCTTGTTGCCGTCCTGGGTCTCCGACATGATGACCATGTCGATGATACCTTCCTCGCTCGGGCGTATCGCTATCGATGTCTCGCCCCTGCCAGCGATGTCGATGCCGAACTCGTCAAGTTCCTGCAGGAAGCGGGGCGGGCTGGTGCGTCCGATGATGACGCTTCCGCCCGAGACGACCGACTCGAGCTCGATGATGCCGTCGTTTCCAAGGTACTGGTACGCCTCGTTTCCACGGAACCCACGGATCGTCTGGTCAGGCATCTCGAACTTGTCGACTTGTCCTCCAGGATACCTGCGCTCCTCGGTGGCGTACGTGCGGAAAAACGATGTGCGTCCAAGACCGCGCTCGATCGATCCTTTGTTTATGACGAGCGCATCCTCGATGTTGTAGCCGTAATACGACATGATGGCTACGACGAAGTTCTGGCCCGCAGGGCGCCTATCGAACCCAACGGCATCGAGCACACGTGTGTTGACAAGGGGCACCTGTGGGTAGTGCATGAGATGCTCGCGCGTCTCGACCCCCCACTTGAAGTTCGCCTTGGCAAAGCCGAGCGCCTGCTTGGCCATGCCGGCGCCATACGAGTTGCGCGGCGCGGCGTTGTGTTCGGGGAACGGGACGATGCTTGCCGATATGCCAAGGATCGACCCGGGATATATCTCAAAATGGGTGTGCTTGGGCGTGAGCTCCTCCTCGTAGACGGCCACGAACGCGTTTTCCTCCTCCTCTGCGTCGAGGAACTCGACGATGCCCTGGTCAACGAGGTCCTGCCAGACGAGGTCGCGCTTGGCAAGCTTCTCGATGACTCCCTCCGTAAGGAGTGGCACTCCGTTCTCGACGATTACGAGCGGGCGTCGGGCCCTGCCGCCGTCGCAGTTGATGTGGAGCTCCTTGGTGAGCGGGTAGTAGGCGACGTTGACCTGCCTCGATATGTAGCCGGTGCGTCGGTCCTTCCTGACCTTCTCAACCAGTTCGTCACCATTTTCGTGGAGGCCGATGAGGTTCCCGTTGAGATAGACGTATGTAAGCTGCTGGGGGCCGCTACGTTTTTCGAGCTCCTGCAGTCCCATGTTGTTGAGGTAGCCTTCAAGCTCCTCCTCGTCTGCGGCAACGGACACGGCGCTCATAAGCGCCATGTTCTTCACAAGGCCACAGTTCGGGCCCTCGGGCGTCTCATTGGGGCAAATGCGGCCCCAGTGTGTCGGATGGAGGTCGCGTGCCTCGAAATGCGATTGACTGCGCGAAAGCGGTGAGACGACATGCCGGAGATGCGAGAGTCTCGACATGAAGTTGACCGAGTCCATGAGCTGCGACACACCTGTTCGTCCACCTGGCCAGCTGCCGGTGGCGATGGCGTGGCGTATGCGCTCGGTAAGGACATCGGAGCGCACCGACTTGCGTATGAACTCGCTTTGCTTCGTGGCGTCGTACCTGCCGCGGGCATATGTTCGCTCGAGCTGGTACTTGACGTCGCGCGTCAGTTGGATAAATGATAATCTGAAAAGATTCTTGAGAAGCTCGCCTGCGAGCTTCCAGCGCTTGTTCGTGTAGTGGTCCTTGTCGTCCTCGTCGCGCTTCCCGAGGGCGAGTTCGATGACACGCTCTGCCATGATGCCGAGGTAGTACGCCTTTCTCAGGCGATCCTCCTGCCCAGTGCCGATATGGGGGAGCAGGTATCTGTCAACAGAGTCCGAGGCACGCTTGAGCCGGTATTCCTGCAGCTGCCCTATGGCTACCTTCTTGCCGATGACATCAAGTGCGTCCTCCTCGCTCGTGATGTCTATTGAGCTTTCGAGATTGTCCAAAAGCTCCTTTTGGATCTCCGGGTCGGCCGAGACCGACATTACGACCTGCTGGTCGGAGGTGAGGCCCATCGCCTTCATGAGCACGATGAATGGCACCTTTCCGGGTACCGAGGGGAACGAGACATCAAGCATGCCATCGCGCTTCCGCTCTATCTTTACAAGCGACCTGAAGCCCTGTCTGGTGGAAAACACCTTGGCGATGCACGACTCTGTGCGGTCGTCCTTCTCGACGAGTATCCTGTTTGGCGCAAGGTCCTCGATGGCAACGATCACTTTCTCGGTGCCGTTGACGATGAAGTACCCGCCCGGATCGTTCGGGTCCTCGCCGAGGTTGATGAGCTCATCGTTGTCCTTGTTGGACAGGACGCACGATACCGATTTGAGCATGACGGGAAGCTCGCCGACGTAGACATCGGCAGCCTCGCTGAGCTCGCCGTCGGGCATCTGGGCGCACATTTCGAGATAGAGAGGAACGGAGTACGTAAGGCCGCGCAACCGGCACTCGGATGGATAGAGCGCACGCTTTGAACCGTCTGCCTCCTTGATGACCGGTTGTCCATACCGTACCTTACCAAACTTTACGTTGAACTCGTCGAAATCGGTCTCGATGACACCGATCTCGTCAATGATCTCCTGAAGCCCACGGGTCACGAAATCATTGTACGAATCGAGATGTTGTCTCACAAATCCCTTTTCTTCAAAAAATGAGTTGATTACTGGCCAGCCATCCATTACATCTACCTCTACTCAATTACGTAACGGTAATACACTCCCTCACCTGCAGGAGAGTTATTTCTGATGATTTTAATAATTCTTCCCTTCAAGGAGACCTTCCCCTCGTCCTCTGATTGTTCTGCGAGCTGCTCCTCAAGCTCCTGGATTATCGGATCAGTCGATTTGATAAGGGGAAGATTGTTCCTGTCTATGTTATACTTCTTCAAAACAACCTCTTCCTCTTCCGGACTTAATACGATGTGCTGGGGGACCAACTCATGTTCGACTATATTAACCTTGCTCATAACGACATCACCCTACTTGAGACACTAATAATTGATAAAGAAGCGGGCCCGACGGGGTTTGAACCCGCGACCACCTGGTTAAAAGCCAGGTGCTCTTCCAGACTGAGCTACAGGCCCATCTAAGTTGTTTATACTGAGGAGCGGCGCACCAGAGACCTTTATAATTTCTTCTTCTACGATAAGAATCATTAAAAAACATGGCCTCCATATTCTCCACAATCTATGCCATCACCCGTTTATATCTTAAAGTTGGCGCCCGGGCCGGGATTCGGACCCGAGTCACAGGAGTGACAGTCCTGTATGATAGACCGGACTACACTACCCGGGCAACGTCAACATAAGGGGCCGGCAGCGTCTCGGGATTCCCACCGAGGGTAGTACAACCCGAATCGCAAAGAGGCTTTACTGCTGGGTTCGGAATGAGACCAGGTGTGGCTCTCTTGCTGTGACCGCCGTGCCGGATTTGTTGTAAACAACGGTCATTTTTAAACTTTTCGGTTAAGAATGCTTGTGCTTCATTCTGCGGTCGCGCCAACCGCATGCGATACGTCCTCTAGAAACGGCGTGATGTGCTCGTGCGGTATGAAAGCGCCGCAGGCGAACGCATGGCCGCCCCCTGCCCCGTCGTAACGTTGCGATACGTCACGCAGGATGCGCCCCATGTTGAGTTCGCGCCCCACAAGGAGCTTCGAGCAGCGAAGCGACACCTTGAGCATATGGTCGTTAGTGGGCGTGTAACCGATGAGAGGGGTGAAGGGGTCGCACTCCTTCGAACCGAGGACGAGCCCGGCGACCGTGCCGACGAGCGTGTCGGAGATGCCCGTTCCGTCGAAGTACTGCAGGTGGGAGAGGCGCGATATGCCGCGCGACTCGATGAGACCTATGCCTTTGGCAAGTTGCTGTCTATGCCTGCGGACAAGTGACATGAGCTTCTCGTAGTAGATGCTTCTGTTGCCCTTTGCGACCTCGATGCCTATGTCCGGACAGTCGTGGCGTCCCGCCGCATTGAGGCACGTCGAGAACTCGGAGGCGTCCCGAAGCGGGGAATAGCGTTCCTCGTTGATGAATGTGTAGGTCTCGCCGAACACGAGGTTCGGTGCAAGCCGTGCAAACTCGGGCGGCAGCTCGGAGACAATCCTGCGTATGATCTCGGTGCCAAGACGTTGTTTCTCGTCGAGGGTGAGGTCAGACGGGGTGCGCCACTGATCCTCGCGCACGGATATGCCGATTGACGAGAGGAGCGCGATGGCGTTGGATTCGCTACCCGAGATGCCAGGTATGGGCGGGTCCGAGAAATATTGGACCGACTTGTAGATGGGCCGCGTGAATCGGCCATAGAGAAGCAGGTCGGGATCTGCTGAAAGGACGCCGCGGCAGATACCATCGGCAACGATCTCCCTGTTCATTCCCTTCAACCGCCCCCACAGCGCCTGCATGTCTCCGACGGCGCCGACGATGGCAAGAGGGGCAAGGTCGGTGTTGGATTCGTCAAGGGCGCGGGCGAAAAAGTACGCCATGCCGCTCCCTGATATCTCGGACCCTCCGTCGACACCAGCAAGGAATGGGTTGAAGTGATGTTCAAAGAGTGACTCCTCGAACTGATGATGGTCGATGATCGTGACCGACGAGTCGGGGAAGAGCTTGGCGATCTGGTCTTGCTGTCCGCTCCCCAGGTCACAAAATACCATGTTGTCGGCAGGTTCGACCTGATTCATCTCGTTGAGCTTGATGCATGTGTAGTCGTGCTCGATGCCCATGCGGTCAAGCGCCGTTGATACGAGCGCACAGCTCGATATGCCGTCGGCATCCATGTGGGAGACGATGCGAAATTCCTCGTCCTTATGCTCCCGAACGTGGGTGGCGCAACGGCGAGCAAGCTCGTAAAAATCCATGTTCACACCTTATGATTGGTACTTAAATATATTTCTCATCGAGAAGGGTCAAAAGATGCACAAAAAAGTTATACCATCCCGGTCGAAAAGAGGACCATGTATGCCATCATCAGTGTCCACGACAAGGATGGTGTGGAACGATTAGCAAGCGCGTTTCGGGCCATAGGCGTCTTTGTGCTCGCAACCCCCGGCACGCGAGCGTACCTGGGGGAACACGGGTTCGATTGCATGCCCGTTTCCGACATCACCGGATTCGAATCGATGTGCGCAGGCGGGATCAAGACGCTCCATCCGGCAGTGCATAAGATGATAACGACAGGTGAGATTGGCTATGTGGTCGTTGACTTCCTCCCTCCCGTCCGATCATTCGATGGTACGCTCACGACAGACATCGGCGGACCTGCACTGGTACTATCGGGGATCAAACATTACGACCACGTCTGCGTCATCGCACGGGCGGCACATGTCGATGAGCTGGCACGAATGGCTGAGGACGGTGACGTTGACGGGGGATACAGGAAGCGCTGTGCCCGTCGGGCGCAGGAAGAGCTCATCGCGTACGAGCAGCGCGTGCTGGCCCTGTTGGAGGATGACGATGATCAGAGGGACGTACGTGCTCATCATTGACGTGCCGGTCACGTTCACGACACATATCGGCGCCAAGGGGGAGCGAACGCTGGAGAAAGGACGATATGCGTATGTAGGTTCGGCACAGGGCGGCATACGACAGCGCGTTACCCGGCACCTGCGCGCGAAAAAGCGCCACCATTGGCACATCGACTACGTTCTCGACCACGCCACAATAGTAATAATATATTATATGGGATCCGAAAAGGCAGAGGAATGCCGGCTCGCATCGCTGCTGCAACACCACCTGACAGCTGTTCCCGGCATCGGAGCAAGCGACTGCAGATGCCGTTCTCATCTCTTTCGCATACGGGATGGGGAACGTATCGATGAGCTGCTTGCCACGAGGGGGTACGAACGATTCACGGAACGACCAACTTGAGGTAGTCGACCTTTCCGCTCGTCTGGAACGTGGTCGAAAGCTGGCGAATGCGCTCCGCATCGCCATTGAGGATGAATATGTCGAGACATTTGTTCTCCATCGTATGATTGTGGTTCTGCGTGTTGATGATGTCCTCGAACTCGTGCTTCACCGCCGTGATCGCATCCTCTGCCTTCTTCTCATGCAGAAGTATGAGGATGGAGCTGATGGTGCCGTGCAGACGCTCCTCGCTCCTGCTCTCCTCGATGAGCAGCCTGGCACCGGCCCGTATGACCTCCGAGCGCCCAGAGAATCCAAGCTCGTGCTGGATTGCATCAATGTCGCGGAGCATCTTGTCTGTCAACGATAC
>DSAJ01000150.1 GCA_011372835.1 Methanomicrobia archaeon
CCTCCTTTACAAGATGAAGGTGCTCAACGCCACGAACTTCATCGTCGTCGACGACGAGGGGAAGGTCCGGGGCATCGTCACCGAGAGCGATTTCCTCAAGATCGTTTCCCGCCCCTCGCTCCCCTCGGGCATAGGCGGTGCCCATTCGGCCGATCTCTTCTTCCGTGCTTCCGAGGTGGTGCGTGACATCATGACCGAAGACCCCATCACCGTGCGCGAGGATGATTCCCTCGAAGAGGTGACGACGACGATGCGCAAGTTCAAGATCAGCCACGTGCCGGTGGTCGACAAGACTGAAAAGGTCTTGGGCATCATCAGCACCAAGGATGTCCTTACCGTACTGCGGCTACTCGGGTGAAACGACATGGACCTCATCCTCGATATTGCCATACTGCTGCTGGCGGCAAAGGTCGGCGGAGAACTGTCAGAGTACGCAGGGTATCCCTCCATCATAGGCGAGCTCGCCGGCGGTATCATCGTTGGCACGTCGGTGCTTGGACTCATCGGGGATACGAGCGCCCTCGAGCGCTTTGCAGACATCGGCATCCTGCTGCTCATGTTCCTGGCAGGAGCAGAAACGAATCTGCAGGAGCTCACGAAGTCGGCGGGCAGCTCTGTGGCCGTCGCGATATCGGGCGTCGTGTTCCCGTTCACACTCGGGTATCTCGCTGCGGTCGCGTTCGGATACGGGGCCTCGGAGGGCATGTTCCTCGGCGCAGCACTGACGGCGACGTCGGTGAGCATCACTGTGCGCGCCCTGTTCGACATCGAAAAGCTCAATACGAGAAAGGGCATGACCATCCTGGGCGCCGCGATCATCGACGACGTCATCGGCGTCGTGATCTTCACGCTCGTCGTCGGACTGGCCGTGCAGGGTGAGCTCTCTGCACTCCTGGTAGTCGAGGTGATAGGGGCGATCATTGCGTTCTTCCTGCTCTCGCACTTCGTGGTGCGCAGGGTCATGCGCCGCCTCTTCAAGTATACGCGCATGCTCAGGACGGCGGAGGGTACGGAAACGTTCGTCATCGTCTTCGTGCTCCTCTTCGCCCTCTTCGCCGAGGAGGCCTACATCGCGGGCATCACGGGCAGCTTCCTCGCAGGCATCATGTTAGCGCAGACGCATGACAGAAACACGATCATAGAAAAGACGAAGACGGTCGGCTATGCGTTTTTCATCCCACTCTTCTTCGCCTTCGTGGGAAGCCGCGTCGACATCTGGCAAATCCTTGATGTCGGAGCGATAAGCGTGGTGGTGATCGTCTTTGCCATAGTAGGCAAGATGGGCGGCAGCGCCATCGCATGCAAGGCAATCGGCATGAAGATCCGAGACGGACTCGAGATAGGCATCGGCATGACCCCCCGTATGGAGGTGGCCATCGTCATTGCCAACGCGGCGCTGACACAGGGCGTCTTCTCGGTGCCCCTCTACACGTCTGTCGTGATGATGAGCTTTGCGACGACGCTCATGACGCCGCCGCTCATCAAGAAGTTCTTCACATGAACTCCTTCGGGGTGAGCGTGAGCGTGCGGATGTTCTGGACGGGCGTGCCCACGGTGATGTCACACCCCGAGGCAAGCACGAGCCCCTTGCCGCCCATGTCCTCGATGCATCGGCGCGCCTCGGTGCGCACCTTGTCGGGGGACGACATGTAGAGCGTCTCGAGTGCCGAGACGTTGCCGATGATGGTGAAGCGGTCGCCAAGCATCCGTCTCACGAACGAGAGGTCGACGTTCGAATCGATGCTCACCGCGTCGGTGTTAAGGCCGCGGAATATGTCGAGCCTGTCGCTGATGTTGCCGCAGATGTGGAGCGCCGTCTTGTCGTCGCTTCGGTTGAAGTGGCCAAAGACGTCGTTGATGAACGGAAGCGAGAACTCCTCGAAGACCTCGGTCGATATGAGGTCGCCCGATGCGACAGGGTCGCAGAAGAGATATGCCTCGATGCCTGCCTCCTGCAGGAGACTGGTGAATGAAATCGTGAGCTCGGTACAGTACTTGAGCAGCTTGAACGCATACGGCCTGTTCACGAAGAGGTCCATGAGGAGGTTCTGGGTGCCGCGAAGCTCGGCGGCCAGGGTAAACGGCATCGCCAGTGTCGCATATGTGAAGCGCGACCTATCATTGAGTTCGTTTATAAGAGTGGCTGCCTCGATGGCGGAACTGATGCGCTCTTGCGACTGCAGATCGGGCATCTCCAGCGAATCGATGTCCTCCGCGCGCTTGAGCAGCGGCTCGATGGTCACCGGATTGCCCTTCGCCTCTATGCGCACGTGCCCTCCTGCCGCCTCCACGGGAGCGAGCCAGTCCCATACACACTCGTAGGCGTCAAATCCGCTGTTGCGGTCCTCTCTATACTGTGTCTTTGCGGCAAGTTCGGGATGCGCGATCGACTGTCCCACCGTCATGCCCGAGTGGTGCAACGCCCAGTAGCCCTGGAAGGGGGGTGCTGTGGGCACCATGTCGGGCACCTCGCCGCGAAGCGTCATCATGACACGTTGGTAGGGTGAGACCTTGCGCTTCTTTCCCTTCAGTATCGTCGCTCGCTGCTTGATAAGCTCACGCGAGAGTTGGACAGTCTTGACCGCGTCATCGGCGTAGCCGTCTGCGCCGATGGAACGGGCGAACTCCTCGGTGACGGGAGCCCCGCCCACCATGACCTTGACGTCGTCGCGCTTCTCGAGGAAGAGATTGACAACATCGATCATGTTCTCCATGCTGGTCGTCATGAGTGCCGAGACGCCGACGATGTCCGCATCGACCTCGATGGCCTTTTCGAGGAACGCCTCGGCAGGAGTGTCGATGCCCAGATCATAGACCTTGAACCCACCCAGCTCAAGCAGCATCTTGACCATGTTCTTTCCGATGTCGTGGAAGTCGCCCGTGGTCACGCCGAGCACGACGGTGCCCTCGTTGTGGAAGTTGTTGTTCTGCGAAAGATAAGAATGAAGGAAATCAATGGCCGCGTTTGCGGCGCGAGAAGAGAGCAGGACCTCGGGGATGAAGATCTTTCGCTGTTCGAATAGCTCGCCGAGCACCTGCATCGTGTCACGACATGCGAACGAGAGGGCCTTGCGCACGTCGACGTCATGCTCGATGACCTGTCGGGCGGCATCTACCGCACCGTCAACATCGCCGTGGATGATGCTTTTGCACAGAGCACCTAGGATCTCATCGTCCCGTTTCATCATGGTCACAGCTTCTTGATTGTACTAACCCCTTAAAAAGGTAATTCAGGAGAGAGCTCAAAGTCCGTGCGCATACGACGTGTAGGCGCGTATGTTGTCAAGCGGCGTCTTGGGCGATATGCCGCAGCCCGGGGCGAGGATGTCCGCGCCCTTCTCGATGCATGAGCGCGCCTCGTCGACCACGCGCCGTGCGTCGCCGAACAGGAGCGTATCGATGGGATTGATGTTTCCCACGAGCGCAGCGGAGCGGACCTTCTCGCGCGCAACAGCCATGTCGACGAGGTGGTCAATCGATATGCCCTTGGCACCGATGCGCTGCATATCATCAAGTATCTCTGTGGTGTCCCCGCAGATGTGGAGCACCACCGGCACGTCAAGCGAATCGATGATGGCATGCAGCTGTGGTCCTGCAAGCGAGGCGAACATCTCGGGTCCGATGAGCTCGGTTGTCGCCGAAGGGTCGATGAGCGTGATGACCTCTGCACCGTTGGCCACGAGGTGGCGGGAGTATGCGATGCACACGTCGGTGGTGAACGCGAGCACGCGTTCGAGGAAGTCGTAATCATCGAACGAGTCGATGAGGAGCGTCTCGATGCCGCGTATCTGCCCGGCCAGGGTAAACGGCCCGACCACACCGCCGATGACGGGAAGTCCGAGTCGGTCCGCGCGTTCCGAGAGCAACCCTAGCGCCGTTGCCACCACGGGCATGCGCCCTGTCTTTGAGGGATCGGGGACCGAGAGCGAGTCGAGCGCATCCTTGTCAGCGAGCACGGGGCGTTCCACCGAAGGTTGGGACGTATCGGCGCCGCTGTGAATGGAGCATCCCAGCGCCTCCGCCTCCACGGTGAGGCAAAACGGCACGCGCACGCTCTCGATGTCGGCACACTTCCATGCTGCATAGGCGAGGTCCGCCATCTTCTTCGCATCGTAGTGCGCATCGGGCCAGTGTGCACCGCTCCGCCCCATCATCTCGAGCGTCGCCGTCTGGAGCGGACATGCGCACGAGGGGCGGTCTGCCGGTTCGCCGTCGAGTATGGCAAGCAGCCGTTCACGGGAGGAGAGCTCGGGCATCATGGTATCACTTCCGCGCGACGACCGTCTTGAGCGCCTCGACGTTCTCCATCGGGCTTCCCGGGGCGATGTCACACCCAGCGCCTAGCACGAACGCCTTGCCGTCGGTCTTTTGGATGCACGCCTGCGCCTCGCGCACGACCTGCTCGGCCGTCCCGTTAAAGAGCGTCTCGGCGGGGTTCACGTTGCCAAGCAGTGTGGGCGAGTCGCCAAGCGTTTCCTTCGCGTATGCGAGGTCGACGAGGAAGTCGAGCGAGAAGACATCGATGTCGAGCTCGCCAATGGTGTCGAGCCTGTCGGACGTGTTGCCGCAGATGTGAAGGAGCACGTAGGCGTCGGCATCGCGAATGGCCTTGATGGGCGCCTTGAGATAGTGTTTCGAGAACGTCTCGAAGTCCACTTTTGATATAAGATCCGCCGAAGCGGTGGGATCGCAGAGTATGACGCCGTCGACACCCCAGCTCGTGAGATACTCGCTGTAGCGCACGACGACATCCTCTGCAAACGAGAGCATGTCGTGGACGAAATCCGGTTCGTCGTACATGTCAAGCATAAGGTTCTCGACGCCGCGAAGCTCGCCTACGAGCGTGAACGGCGATACGAGCGTCGTGTAAAGGAACTTGTCGCTTCCCAGCTTGTTCCTGATGATGCTTGTCGTGTGCATTGCGCTTTGAAGACGGTAGTCCTTCTCAGGATCGGGGACCTCGAGCGAATCGAGGACTGATGGAGAGGTAACGACGTGAGTGGCCGTGCTTGGGTTCCCAACATCCGGCATGTCCACCGTGCAGCCCACAGCCTCCACAGGGGCGAGCCAGTCCCACATCGTCTCGAAGCCGTCAAAGGCGCAGCGCTCCACCGCATTGAGCTGGGCCGAAGCGGCAAGCTGCGGCTTGTCGATCGACGTCCTGACGGGGACGCCGGCCTGCTGGAGCGCCCAGTAGCCCTGAAAGGGGGGCCCGATGGGCACCCTGTCGACGGGCTCGCCGTTGATGGCAGCCACGAATCTGTCGCGAGAGGAGTGCGACCCCATCATCATGCCCCCACCAACTTTCCGATGAGCTTGACCGCCTTGGCCGCGTCGTCGGCGTAGCCGTCGGCACCGATCGTGTCGGCATAGCTCTGTGAGACGGCGCCACCACCTATGATGATCTTGATGTTGCCATCGACCTCCCTTACGGCGGCGATGACGTCGGGCATGCCCACCATGCTTGTCGTCATGAGCGATGACATGCCAACGACCTGTGGCGATGATTCCTTGATCGAGGCGACGAAGGCGTCCTTTGTGACGCTCTTGCCAAGGTCGACGACGGTATAGCCCGCTGCCTCGCACAGCAGCTTGACGAGATTCTTCCCGATGTCGTGGATGTCGCCCTCGACGACGCCTAGCACCACGGTGCCCGACGACTTCGAATCGACCTCGAGGTGCGGCTTGAGAATCTCCACTGCCATGTTCATCGCGCGCGCCGAGCGAAGGATCTGTGGCACGAACACCTTGCGCTGCTCGTAGAGGTCGCTCACGATCTGCATGCCCTTGTTCAGGCCCTGCTGAATGCACTCGTACGCATCGAGCTCCATGGAAATCGCATCATGTGCCGTGGCGGTGGAAAGCTTCTCATCACCGCTAACGACCGCATCGGTCAGTTTTTTGTAAACATCTTCCTTTTTCATTTTATCACTTCCTTCATCGTAGCAAGGTCGAAATGGTCCTCGTAGAGGGAGGGTTCGATCCCGACGGACGCAAGCATCTCCCTGGTCGGGTATCCCTCTTTCGTCCATCCCCTCAACTTGTAGCATTCCTGCATCATATCGTCAAATGGCGGCGCCTTTCCCATGCGGGCGCCATCGGGCGCGGGCGTGAGGAGCTTCTTTGGAAGCACGTCGTATGCCGGCCCCTTCCCATCGCGTATGTTGACGAGACGCTGGAAGTTATAGATGCGCTCGCCGCAGCGCGAGAGGTCTTCAAACGACCATCCCCAGCCGGTCATGGCATTGAGCGCATCCAGGTAGCGTGATATCGACGCCTCACCCTCGACGAACATGAACGCGCAGAGGACCGCCGATCCCATGATCGCGCCGAAGTTCTGATGGATGACGGCAAGTCGTGTCTTGTCCTCTACCTCGAAGAAGCGCGGTTTTTTTGTCACGCCGTACTCGGGGAGGAGGAATCCGCCGATCTCGGTCTCCTCGGGGCATCCGCGGTAATGGCATGCGCCGCGGGTCCCTGTCGCATAGTTGACCGAGAGGCTGTAGGACAGGCGCGGGTCGTGTCCGGGCACGTCGAGACCCCGCACATGCACCGCATACCCTTCCTTGCCGAGGGTGGCCCCTAGCGTGGCGGCACCCTCGGCCATGATGCTCCCTATGCCTTCCCGTTTGCCTATGAGGTCGATGAGGTGGAGGACAATGGCAGGATCTCCCCAATCGATGTGCAGGTCCCCGATGACGTGAGGTGGAAACCATCCCTTTTCGTAGGCTTCCATGGCAAGGGCAATGGCCGAGCCCGCAGAGATGGTGTCCATCCCGTAGCGATTGCACAGGTCGTTTGCCTTCGCTACGGCGCGCACCTCGCGGACGAGGCAGTTCGCCCCGAGCATTGCCAGCGTCTCGTACTCGGGTCCTGGCCCATCGACCCCATAGGACGGGTGCTCAAAGGAGACATGACGGTGACAGGCAAGCGGGCAGCTGATGCAGGCCTTGGGCTTGACGTTGAGCGCCTCGTTGTAATGGGGCGTCTCCATCTCCTTGCCCTCCTCCGTCCAGCTGCTGCCGTCCCAGTTCTTCTTCGGGGTGTTGTCAAGGGCATTGTAGGTGGCAAAGCCACCCGGCGTGCCCCAGGCGCGAAGCTCCTTGCCCCGGTCGCTTCGCGCCATCGTCCTGGTGATATCCTTCCTGATGTCGTCAAGTGCCCCTCCATCGAAAAACGAAGGTGTCGCGCTCCCTGAGAGCGCGATGCCCTTGAACTTCTTGGAGCCCAACACGGCGCCGATGCCCGACCGGCCAGCATAGCTGTGCTTGTCGACGACGACGCAGGCGAAGCGGACGAGCCGCTCCCCTGCCGGTCCTATGGCAGCGACACTCGCCTTCTTGCTCGTGTCGCTTTTCATGGCGTCGATGGTATCGAACGTCTCGAGTCCCCATAAGGCTGAGGCGTCCCTGAGCTCGACAGTGCCGTCCTCTATCCATAGATAGACGGGTGATGGCGAGCGTCCCTCGACGACGATGGCGTCGAGTCCGCATCCGCGAAGGGACGGCCCGAAGCTGGCACCCGCCGCCGAATCGCCAAAGGTGTGGGTCATAGGAGACTTGGAGATCAACGACCATTTGGCAGATCCGGGGATGCGAGTGCTCTGGAACGGTCCGGTGGCGAAGACGACCTTGTTTGCAGGTTGGAATGGGTCGACGTGGGAGGGAACTTCATCGAGAAGGATCTTTGCGCCCATTCCCGCTCCGCCGAGAAACACCTTGTAGAACCGTTCGTCGGTGTGCTCTATACGGGTCCGTCCCTTCGTGAGGTCGACCCTCAACACCTTGTTATGGTAACCAGACGACAACAGGATCACCTATAAAAATAAAAAGAGGGCCTAAAGGGCCCTGTCCAACAGTTGTACCAGGTCAAGCGTCGGTATGTTCTTGTTCGCTGCGCGCGCCCCGTCGTTGAGGTTGGTGTGGCAGAAGGGGCAGATTGACACGATAGCCTCTGCGTTCTTCTCCTCCGCCTCGTCCACGCGTCGCTTTGACGTGTTCACCGCGAAGTCGGGATAGTCGGTCTTCACGCCGCCGCCGGCGCCGCAGCACAGCGAATCGCGGCGTATGCGCTCGAACTCGACGAAGTCGATGCCCGGTATCGCGCTCAGGAGCTCGCGGGGCTGGTCGTAGAGCGAATAGCTCTGGTCCTCATCGCCCGTTCCTTCCTTGTAGCGGTGCAGGTGGCGTCCCGTGTGGCACGGGTCATGGTAGGTGACGCGCATGTTGACCTCCCTTTCCGGCTCCCACTCGCCCGCCTTGTACTTCTCGTGCAGGAAATCGATGAGGTGCATGACGCGTATGCCGTCGATGTAGTCCTCGTATCCTTCCACATCTGGATAGTCCTTGTTGAAGCAGCGGAAGCAGCCTGCGCACGCGGTGACGATCGTGTTCACGCCGTGGTTTTCATGCATGTCCTTGAACGTCTCAAGCGATTTCTTGGCAACGCGCTGGAACTCGTTTTCAACACCCATCCTGCGCACGGTCGAGCCGCAGCAGACCTCCTTGTCGTAGAGATAACCGAAGTCGATGCCGAGCTTGTTGAGGACGTTGACGGTGGAGACGGCGATGCAGCGGTTGTTGGAGTTGTAGGCAGGCGTGCAGCCGGCATAGTAGAGGACCTCTGCGTCCTCCTTGTTGAGGTTCTTAACTGGCGTGTCCTTGAACTCCTTGGTCCACCTCGTTCGCATCTTGCGCGAGCCGGTGTAGGGATTGTCGTTGTTTCGCATCGACTTGATGAGCACCTCGCCGGACTCGGGTCCAAGGTTCTTGTCCTGCAGCTCGAATCGGATGTGCTGCAGGATCTCGGCGCCGTAGGCGCGTATGGGCTTCCATGCGTCCTCGTCGTTGAGGTAGCACTGCTCGGCGCAGGCGCCGCATAAGGTACAGTAGGAGAACATCTCTGCCACGTCTTCGTCCCACTCGAGCTCGCCGTTGCGCAGAGCCCGATAGACTTGCATCCTCCCCTGGAGCGTATAGTCAAGAAACGACCTGTCGAGGAACGATGGGCACACTATCTCCCTGTTGCCCTCGTGTTGTGTCCTGCAGGTGCCGCATCCTATGCAGCGCTCTGGCAGATTGTTCTCCTTTAGTATCTTTTCTATGTCGAGTTTCATTTAGATGCCCCCTATCTGGCCGCGA
>DSAJ01000010.1 GCA_011372835.1 Methanomicrobia archaeon
CCTTGTATCCGAGGCGCAGCTGGGAGCCGGAGGGTCCGCGCACCGATATGCAGTTGAGCAGACGGATGACGTTGCCGTTGTGGATCTTGTTCTTGTAGATCTCGACCTCCCTGTCCCAGAGCGTGAGATAGACCTTTCCCGACGCGTCGCCGAGGAGGTAGGACTTGAGCTTGCCCCTCCTGTTGCCTTCCTTGGTGAACTCCTTCTCGTCAAAAACGCGCACGACGCGTGCAAGGAGGTGTAAGTCGTTTAAGCCCTCCACGATGGCATCGATCGTGAGGGTGGGTTCCTCTGTCCTGATCTTGATGCCCTGTTCGGCCGCTATGAGCGCACAGAGCCCGTCATCGGTCACGTTGGGCCCCAGCTGTTCCCGTTTCCTTTCCATCATCTGCTCGATTTCCTCGGGTGAGACCCCCTTTTCCTCGAGCAATTCGGTGAGCTTTTCCTTGTCAATCATCCGCTCTTTCACCTGCCATCATGATACGTTAGATGAGAATTCAATTTATATAAATCTATACCAAATATTTAAATGTAACAATGCAAAGAGCAACCCGTGTGAACTGCTGCCTCATCAGATACGCCGAAGTCGGCATCAAGTCAGACCAGACTCGCGCCGCATGGCTCAAGCGCCTGAGGCGAAACGCGGAGACATGCCTGCACTGGAACGACGTGCCGTTCTCGCGCATCGTCATCACGCAGGGCAGGCTCATAGCCTATACCGACGACCAGCGTGCACCCGATCTTCTTTCACGCGTCTTCGGAGTTTCGTCGGCGTCTCCCGCCCGCGAGCTCCCCCTCGACCTCGATGTCATGAAGGACGAGGCGAAAAGGCTCTTTAGGCAGCACGGGCCATCAAGCTTTCGCATCACCACCCAACGCGTCACGAAGAAGTATCCCCTCACCTCACAGCAGATCAATGCAGCAATAGGCGAGGCGGTCTACGACATCGGTGGTACGGTCGACCTGAAAAACTGTGAGCTCGACATCCGATTCGAGATCATACACGACTCTTCATACGTCTTCACGAATGTGGTGCGCGGCGTCGGCGGCCTCCCCCTTGGGGTGCAGCGTACAGCATGCGCTGTGATCCGTACCATGCGGGACATCGTGGCGGCCTGGCTCTTCATGCGGCGGGGCGGGATGCTTGAGCTCATCGTCCTCGACGGGCCCAGGGCAACGGGCTACATCGACATCCTCATGGACGCCTCGTGCAGCGGACTGCGCGTGCAGCTTGTGCCTGACGACGCATCCATGCGCCTGGCGCTCGAGTCGCAGGCGCAGAGGGGCCAGGAGGTCGTCGTGTCGGCCGACCCTCTCGGCAACGATGCCGGCCTCGTCGAGCTCTGTCCCTGCGAGACCTACTCCGATGCGATGATCGAACGTACCATGGAACATGCGGGACTCAGGGAGCCGCCGGCACTGGAACACCACCTCATATCCGCGGGCGGCATCGTCTACCATGGCGAGGACATCCTCCTCATACGAAGGAAGGACGAGGGCACATGGATCCCTCCCAAGGGAGGCGTCGACCCGAACGAGTTCTTCAGAGAGGCGGCGCTGCGCGAGATCCGCGAGGAGACGGGGCTCGCCGACGTCGAGGCCGGGCGATTCATAGGCAAGACCCGCTACTCGTTTGCGCGCTTGGGCACCACCTATACAAAGGACGTCTACTACTATGCATGCCAAACGGGCGACACGAACGTGAAACTTGAGCACCTGTTTGACGATTACGTGTTCCTCCCCTACGAAGCGGCGCTCGAGCTGGCCAGCTTCGAGAACGACCGGCGCATCATGCGCCAGGCAGCACGCATCCTACGAGCATAGAAGTGATGGTTTTTTTTCTAAATGTATTTATGTCGTCGCGTCGATCATTGCTCATGGAACTCCTTGCCGAGATAGGAAACAGCGACATAGGGGTTGCGCCTCTTCCCACAAAGTATCGCGTGAGGAAGGCAGCGCGCGCCGTACTTCAGGACGGCGATGCGATCGCATTGCTTCATGTCAGCGAACGTGGGTATCACAAGCTTCCGGGCGGCGGGCTCGAGACGGGCGAGGGTGTCCACGATGCGCTCCTGCGCGAGATCCGCGAGGAGACGGGCTGCATCGCCCAACGTCTTGATGACATCGGCATCGTCATCGAGTACCGAGACGACTTCGGCGTGCTTCAGATTTCCTACTGCTTTCGGGCGCGCGTTCTCGAAAGGGGCCTTGCCACGCAGCGAACGAAAAAGGAGCGCAACCTTGGATTCGAGGTGGTCTGGACAACGCTTAATGACGCCATTGACATCATCGAACGTGACCGTCCCGACGACTACGAGGGACTCTTCATCACGCGGCGGGATGCGCTGATCCTGCGCGCCACCCATTCGATGACACGATGATATCATCGATGGCATTGTCATAATTGAGCATATATTAAATATATCAATGATTCATTAACATCATCGTGATGTCACTGTATGCGGCTGTCGTAGCACGATAACGTTTATAAGCACACCTTTTTCTACCATCTTTGAGAGATACTATGAAACAGGAAAAGTGGCGCGATATTTTCAAGCGTCTCGAGGAAGGCGAGATAACCGAGACGCGCGCACAAGAGGAACTCCTGCGCGAGTACGGCGCTTCCAAGCGCGGCAGGGTCCGTCAGTGCAACTAGGCGCAAGCTCGCCTCTTTCTCTCTTCTTGTCCCCACTCTGGGAAACGTTTAAGTTGATCGTCAGGCATATCCATAGCATGGACATTTCTATCGTACCCATAGAGAAGGGGCCTGGCATCGAGTGCGTCATCGGCCAGGGCAACTTCTCCATATTCACCGTCGACACCCTTGCCACGACGCTCAAGGCGGCGGTGCCGTCGCTTGCGTTCGGCGTCGCCATGAACGAGGCAAAGCCGCGTCTCGTGCGCGTCGAGGGAAATGACGACGACCTTTGCTCGTCAGCAGCTGAGGCATGTCGCGCCATCGGCGCGGGGCACGTCTTTGTCGTTATGATGAAGGGCGCATTCCCCATAAACGTGCTCAATGCCGTCAAGGGGCATCCCGCCGTCTGCAGGGTCTATGCTGCCTCTGAAAATCCCCTCGAGGCGCTCGTAGGCGAGACCGAACTCGGACGCTCGGTCATCGGCGTCGTCGACGGCACATCGGTCAATGCCGTCGAGGACAATGCGCAACGCAAAGAGCGAAAGGAAATACTTCAGATGCTGGGGTACTGAAGCGTGCGCAAGTGTCGACGATGACGGGGTCAAAAGGTTTATATTTTTTATTCTGAATCTTCTTCTCGGTGTTTTTATGAAATCATTGATGATGGGCAACGAGGCCATAGGCAGGGGTGCCATAGAGGGGGGCGTGAGCATCGTCTCCGCTTACCCCGGCACACCATCGTCCGAGATCCCCGCATACATCGCGGACCACGCCCATGAACATAACGTCTTCGTCGAGTACTCGACGAACGAGAAGGTGGCGCTCGAGGTCGCCATCGGGGCGAGCTGGTCGGGGCTTCGCGCCCTCGTGACGATGAAGCACGTCGGTGTGAACGTGGCGGCCGATGCGCTCATGTCGCTCACCTACACCGGCACGGATGGCGGGCTCGTGCTCGTCTCGGCCGACGATCCCTCGTGCCACTCTTCGCAGAATGAGCAGGACAATCGCTACTATGCTCGGCTTGCCAACATCCCTACGCTCGAGCCCTCATCGCCGCAGGAGGCGCTTGTCATGACACGGGAGGCGTTCGCGCTTTCCGAGGACGTCGGGCTCCCCGTCATGCTACGGCCCACTACGCGCTCGTGCCACTGCAGGGCCGATGTCGAGACGGGTGAGAAGCTTCCCCAGAACGAGGGTCCGGCCTTTGAGCACGACATAACGCACAAGGTCACCATTCCTGCCCATGCGCGGCTCCTCCATCCCGAGCTCCTCGAGAAGGTTGAGCGTGCCAGGGAGCTCTTCGAGAAGAGTCCCTTCAACTGGATCGAGGGGCATGGCACTGTCGGTGTCATCGGTTCGGGCATCTCGTATGCCTATGTCAAGGAGGCAGTCTCCCTCCTCGGTGCCGATGTCGAGGTCCTCAAGCTCGGCACGGTCCATCCGCTGCCCAAAGACCTCATCACTACGTTCATCACCAGTAAGGAGAAGATAATCATCGTCGAGGAGATGGAGCCCGTCGTCGAGGAACAGGTCAAGGCGTTCGCCTACGATCTCGGCCTCGATGTCGATATCCACGGCAAGGACGTCATCCCCCGTATGGGAGAGCTTACCACCACACGCGTGAAGGCTGGACTCGCACAGGTGCTCTCCATTCAGCATGAAGAACACCCGGTATCTGACGACGTGGTGCTGCCCCCGCGTCCGCCCACGCTGTGTCCGGGGTGTCCGCACCGCGCGACGTTTTACTGCATCAACAAGGTGGCCAAGAAGTCTATCAAGACAAGCGACATCGGATGCTACACGCTGGGTGTCGTCGCCCCGCTTTCCGCCGTCGACACCACGCTGTGCATGGGCGCGAGCATCGGCGTGGCATGCGGCCTGGCCGCGGCGGGCAACAAGGGAGTCTTTGCCACCATCGGCGACTCGACGTTCTTTCACACTGGCATCCCTCCCCTCATCGACGCGGTCTACAACGGGCACGACATCAACGTCGTCGTGCTCGACAACAGGACCACCGCGATGACGGGACATCAGCCCCATCCCGGAACGGGCTGGACGGCAACGAGGCGCGAGGCCCCAAAGATCGACATCGCCGAGCTGTGCATCTCCCTCGGCGCCTACACGCAGGTCGTCGACCCCCAGGACCTCGACGACACGGTCGAGGCCATGAAGCGTGCACGAGACCATGAGGGCGTCTCGGTCATCGTCGCCATGCGGCCATGCGCCCTGCTCGTTGGACCCATCGAGCGTGATGCGGAGCACTTCGAGGTCGACACCGAGACATGCAACGGGTGCAAGGCCTGCATCAAGCAGCTCGGGTGCCCGGCGCTCCTCTTTGACGAAGAATCTAAAAAGGCAGAAATTGATACCCTACTGTGCACCGGCTGCGGCGTCTGCGCCCAGGTGTGCCCTTTCAACGCAATAACGAGCATGTGATATGATGGACGATGACTACGAGAAGTTCGAGGGCGTGATCTCCCGGGACGAATTCGAGCGAAAGGTCAACGAGAAGATCAAGGAGTTCCAGGGCCTCCTCACCCGAGAGGGAGCAATATCGATACTTGCATCCGAGCTTGGCGTGACGCTCTCACAGCCCAAGGACGTCTCCATCACCATATCGGATATCAATGAAGGCATGACCAACATCGACATCGTCGGCAAGATCGCGCGCATCTCCGAGGTGAAGCAGTTCGTGCGGCGCACGACGGGCACGACTGGCAAGATACTCAGCCTCGAGCTGGCAGACGAGACCGGCACCATCCGCGTCGCGCTCTGGGACGACGATGCCGACGCTGCAAGCACGCTCAATGCCGGCGATACGGTCGAGGTCGTCGGCGCATACGCGAAAAAGGGCCTCAACAACTCACTTGAGCTGTCGCTCTCGCGCAAGGGCACGGTCAAGCGAAGCGATGCCGAGGTCGACGTGCCGGTGAAGGGTCCGGAACACGTCGAGATAGCCTCGCTTGCCGAGAACATGTATAACGTCACGCTCGTTGGTGTCGTTGCCGGCGTCTCCGATGTCAGGGAGTACGAGCGCAGCGGCCGTTCGTTCAAGGTGTGCAGCCTCTTCTTGCGCGACAACACGGGACAGGTGCGCGTCTCGCTGTGGAACAAGCATGCGGAACGGACCCGCTCGCTATCCATGGGCGATGTCGTGCGGTTCGTGGGATGCCATACGAAGATGGGCCTCAACGGCGTCGAGGTCCAGACGAACTCCTACACGCAGTTCGAGACCAATCCCGACATCGACGGCCTCTCGCTTCCCACCATCGATGCAGACGTGCAGCTCTCCGAGCTTTCCACCGACAATCAGTTCTTCTCGGTGCGCGGCGTCGTCACGCAGGTCTACGAGCCCCGCTCGTTCTTCCGCGACGACGGCACAGAGGTCATGGTGGGTTCGCTCGAGATCGAGGACGGCACCGGATCGTGCAAGGTCACGCTGTGGGAGGAGAAGGCCGAGATCCTCTCGACGCTGGCACCCGGCACGTCGCTGTGCCTGGAGGGGTGCAGGGCGCGCGAGGGCCTTGACGGCCTCGAGATCAGTATCGGGCGCTCCGGGCGCGTGACGCCCTCCATACCCGACGAGGTCGACCAGGACGTGCCGGCCGAGGGGCTCGCACGCGTCGTCGAGGCCAAGGACGGCGCACTGAAGGTCGCATCGGCGCACGGCAGATTCACGATCCTTACCGACGTTGAGTTCGAGGCTGGAACGCTCGTGCGATACGCTGGAGCGGTCGACGGCACCCAGGTCAGCGCCTCGTCGGTGACGAGATCGGACGAACACTATCCCTCACTCGACGAGCTTACATCGCCGCCGCGCCACGCCATCGACGCGGTCGATGCTGGACGTCTCGTCTCGATAGCGGGACTTGTCAGGGCGGCCACGAAGGTGCGCGAGGACTGCATCCTCCTGCGCGTGGACGACGGCACCGGCACGATCACGGGGTACTGCTCCGACGGCGTCGACGAGGGAAGGGAATATGCTTTTATAGGCAGGACCATCGACAATGGCGTGGGAGTCGAGTTCGTATCACAAGACCTCCAACCGATCGACGCGGAGCGGGAGGCATACCGATTATTAGAAGAGTTTGGAGAGTACGATTAACATGAGCGACGTAATCAGGAACATAGACGACCTGCCCGGCGTAGGGCCCGTGACTGCGGAGAAGCTGCGCGGCGGAGGATTCAGCAGTATCGAGTCCATCGCGGTCTCATCGCCGTTGGAGCTTCACGAGGTGGCAGACATCACCGAATCGACCGCTGCGAAGGTGATCGCCGCCGCGCGCGAGGCGGCCGACATCGGGGGATTCCTCTCGGGCGAGGAGGTCTATGAGAAGCGCCAGAGCATCGGGCGCATCACGTCGGGCAGCACCCGCCTCAACGAGCTCATCGGCGGTGGATTCGAGACCCAGGCCATCGTGGAGGCGTTCGGCGAGTTTGGCAGTGGCAAGTCGCAGATCGCACACCAGCTCGCGGTCAACGTCCAGCTCCCTGTGGAACAGGGGGGCCTCGACTCGGGCGCCGTCTACATCGACACTGAAAACACGTTTCGCCCTGAGCGCATCATGGGCATGGCGGAGCACATGGGCCGCGACCCCCGAGAAACTTTGCGAAACATCCATATCGCGCGCGCGTTCAACTCGAGCCACCAGATCCTCCTCGCTGAACGGGCCGAGGACCTCTTCGAGGAGGGAGGCTCGCGCCTGCTCATCGTCGACTCGCTCACCTCGATGTTCCGTGCCGAGTATGTGGGGCGCGGCACGCTTGCCGAACGACAGCAAAAGCTCGGAATGCACTTGCGACAGCTCCACAAGATAGCAAACGTCTACGATTCGTGCGTCTTTGTCACCAATCAGGTCTCGGCCAAGCCCGACGCCTTCTTCGGCGACCCCACGCGCCCCGTGGGCGGACACGTGCTGGGGCACTCCGCGACGCTTCGCCTCTACCTTCGAAAGAGCAAGCAGGGACAGCGCATCGCGCGACTCGTGGACTCGCCGTCGCTTCCCGAGGGCGAGGCGCTCTTCATGGTCACAGAGCACGGGATCGAGGACAAGTAGGGTGCCTGCTGATGGATGTCGGCTATCTCATCGATATCGACGGAATCGTGAAGATCGAGGACGAGCCGATACCGTCAGGCGTCTCGTTTGTCAGGTCGCTTCTCGACCACGGCGTTCCCTTTCTTTTCATCACAAACAATGCGACGCGCACGGTAGGTGAGAATGTCTCCCTGCTGCGGCGGCTCGGCATGCCAATTGGTCCGAAACATGTGGTGACCTCCGGCCTCGTCACTGCCGAGCACATCGCTGAGACCGCCCCCGACGCCCGCGTCTACGCCATCGGCGAGCAGGGCCTTCGCGATACGCTCGCATCCAAAGGGGTCGTGCTTACCGACGATGACCCGACGCACGTCGTCGTGGCGCTCGACTGGTCGTTTTCCTACGACAAGATGCGCCGTGCCACGCGCGCGGTCCGCGAAGGGGCAACATTTATCGCGACCAACATCGACAGGACGTTTCCCTCCGCAGAGGGCCTCATTCCCGGCGCCGGTGCGCTCGTGGCGTCGATCGAGGCCGCCACAGATGTGACACCGATGTCGATGGGAAAACCGTACGCGCCAATATTTTCATATTCTCTTTCGCGCCTCGGCCTCCCGCGGGAGTCGGTCTACATGATCGGCGACCGCATCGATACTGACATCAACGGCGCCCGTGATGCGGGCATACGCTCCATACTCGTGCTCTCAGGCGTGACCACGAGGGAGATGCTGCACGGAGACGAGCCGTATGACATATGCATCGACTCGCTTGACGAGCTGTCGTGGAGGGGTCCGGTATGATTGGTGTCGACGAGGCGGGACGGGGCCCCGTCCTGGGTCCGCTCGTCGTTGCCGCCGTGCTCATCGATGACGCCGAGACGTTCGGGACGCTTGGCGTGAAGGACTCAAAAAAGCTCACTCCTGCTCGTCGCGAGCGCCTCTTCCAGGAGCTCCTCTCGTGCACGACCGTTGCCGTGGAGAGCGTCGAGCCGTGTGACATCGACGGCCATCGCCGCTCATGCTCGCTCAACGACATCGAGACGGACACGTTCGTGCGTGCCCTCTCGCGCCTTCCCTACCGGGGCCAGGAGATATACGTTGATTGCTGCGACACGGTGGAGGAGCGATTCGGAAGGCTCATCTCCGAGCGTCTCGGCGGGGCGAGGGTGCACTCGCGCCACCATGCCGACACGGAGGTGCCCTGCGTCTCTGCGGCATCGATCGTGGCAAAGGTCGTGCGCGACAGGGCGATCGCCTCCATAAATGAACAGGTGCAGCAGCGATGGGGCATCTCGGCGGGCAGCGGTTATCCGATCGATGCCACCACCGTGGCGTTCCTGCGGTTCGTGCAGAGAAACGAGATCAGATTCCCGTCGTTCGTTCGACGGTCGTGGGCCACGGCACGACGGTTCAATCAGTCAACGCTTGATGCCCACTATGAATGAG
>DSAJ01000118.1 GCA_011372835.1 Methanomicrobia archaeon
CACCTATTGCGGTCGCCCCACCCTTCTCTATCATGCCGAGAACCTCTCTGCAAAGCTAGGGGGCGCCCAGATATACCTCAAGCGTGAGGACATGCTTCACGGCGGTGCGCACAAGATCAACAACACCGTCGGCCAGGCGCTCCTTGCCAATCACCTGGGAAAGCGTCGCCTCATCGCCGAGACGGGGGCAGGCCAGCACGGCGTCGCCACCGCCATGGCGGGGGCGCTCATGGGGATGGAGACGGTCGTCTACATGGGAGAGAAGGACACGGTGCGCCAGCGTGCCAACGTGTTTCGCATGCAGCTGCTCGGTGCGCAGGTGGTGCCGGTCCTGACGGGGACGAGGACGCTAAAGGACGCCATAAACGAGGCCTTGCGCGACTGGGCGGGGTCGTTTTCCACGACGCACTACCTCATCGGGTCGGTCATGGGGCCCCATCCGTTCCCCGCCATGGTGCGCGACCTCCAGAGCGTCATCGGACGCGAGGCGCGCGAGCAGGCGATCGAGCAGACGGGGTCGCTCCCCGATGCGGTCGTCGCATGTGTCGGTGGCGGCAGCAACGCCATGGGTATCTTCTACCCCTTCATCGATGACGATGTCGACCTCGTCGGCGTCGAGGCTGCGGGCAAGGGCGTCGACACGCTCGAGCACTGCGCCACGATATCGCGCGGTGAGCGGGGCGTCTTTCACGGCATGCATTCCTACGTCCTGCAGGACAACGACGGCCAGATCAGGGGCACGCACAGCATATCGGCTGGGCTTGACTATCCTGGTGTGGGGCCCGAACACGCACATCTTGCCGATATCGGCCGTGCGCGCTACGTGCATGCCACCGACGAGGAGACGCTGGCGGCGTTCAAGGCGCTCTCGGTGACAGAGGGCATCATCCCTGCTCTTGAATCGTCCCACGCACTTGCCCATGCCATGCGCATGGCACCGGGGATGGCGCGCGACGACGTGATCGTGGTGAATCTCTCGGGACGCGGCGACAAGGACCTCGAGATCGTGATGGAGGCGCTCGGATGAGGTTGAGACGTTCATTGATACCGTATATCACGGCAGGTGACCCCCATATGGGCGCGACGCTCGAGTTCATGCACGTGCTCTCGCCCCATGCCGACATCATCGAGGTGGGCATGCCGTTTAGCGACCCCATCGCCGACGGTCCCGTGATACAGGCAGCCCATGCGAGGGCGCTTGAGGGCGGAGCAACAGTCGATGGCGTCTTCGAGACGTTACGTCGCTTTACCGATGTCGACGACACGCCGGTCGTGATGATGACCTACCACAACATCATCTACCGGCGCGGCATCGAGCGATTCGCCGCCGATGCGCGCGAGGCGGGCGTTACCGGACTGCTCTCCGTCGACCTTCCCGTCGAGGAATCAGGCGCATTGTGCATGGCATGCGCCGATGCAGGCCTGGAGACCGTTTTCCTTGCAGCACCCAATACGTCTGATAATCGTCTTGCACGCATCGATGCTGCGACGACAGGGTACGTCTACCTCGTTTCTCGATTCGGTACGACCGGCGTCTCACACGAAGTCTCAAGCGACCTGGGGACGTTCGTATCCAGGGCCCGTTCGATATGTTCAAATCCGTTTGCCGTGGGATTCGGCATCTCCACTCCGGCACATGTTGAGAAGGTGCTTGCCACGGGCGCTGACGGCGTCATCGTGGGCAGCGCGCTAGTGCGTTGCATCGAGGAACACGGTGCGACAGCGGGCACGGCGCTCGGTACCTGCATCAAGGACCTGTCACGAGGGTTACGCACGATCCATGGAGGATGAACCACCGCTGTTGCATATGCATGCAACACGAAACGACAGATATTTAATCATATGTTTCCAATAGTACATGGTGACATCATGAAGTTCCTCCAGCGTAGCTCCTATCTCGCGGCCCGAAAATTCATCGACGACAACGCACGCCCGTTCGATGTCAAGCTGGCCGAGATGCATTTCGATGAGGGGTCCCCGTGCGCCGTGCTGCGGGAGCTCCAGAAGTTCCAAAATGACGACGGCGGATTCGGAGGCGGCATCGAGCTCGACTTCACACTACCCCTCTCATCGCCGATGGCGACCTCGGTGGGACTCCGATATCTTGTGAATATCGACAAGGAAGAACAGGCACGACGCATGGTGCGCAGCGCCATCTCCTATCTCGAACGTGCTTTCGTGCCCGAGCGCAACGGATGGTATGCCGTGCCATCGTCAGTGAACGACTATCCCCATGCGCCCTGGTGGCACTACGACGAGGAGGAGGGCCAGACCGTTATCGACAGGTCGTGGGGCAATCCCACCGCCGAGCTCATCGGCTACCTCTACCGCTACTGGGACATGGTCACAACGCTGCACGTCGAACATCTCCTCAACGATGCCGTGGCGTACTTCAACGAAAGGGAGGACTACGCATCGGAGCACGAGGTCTACTGCTTCATACGGCTCTACCACCTCGTTCCCGAGTCGATCGCCGCGAATCTCGAGGGGGCGATCACGCGTGCGGTAACACAGCTCGTCAACACCGACAGGGAGGCGTGGGAACACCATTACGTGCCGACCCCGCTCAGGTTCGTGCATGACCCCGATGGATCGCACTTCGGCATCGCCGACGACCTCATCGACGAGAATCTCGACTTTATCGTCGACACGCTCGAGCGATACGGCAAGGTCGAGCCCACGTGGTCGTGGGGCCAGTACGAAGATGATTGGAAGGTCGTGCGCAGGTTGTGGACGGGCGTGCTCACCCTCGATGCGCTTCTTACGCTTGACCGATTCGATCGATCGTGACCCATTAGCGTATGATGGTCCCAAAGTGCAATTTCCCCCAAATATGCTCTTCGAGCCGATAAATGGCTGTCGAGGGCATTGGTGCCCAAAAAGATGAAAACAATCCTTTTTTATATAAAGTCGTATATAATTTAACTTATGGATGCATATATTCGTCTTCTCCATGTAGAGAACGATCCTGATTATGTTGAAATGTTCCAATTCCAGATGACCCATCAGGCACACAAGTATGGCGACATGCCGATTCGTTTCGATGTTGCCGGGACCATCGCCGAGGCGAAAGAGCGCCTCGACCATCACGTGTACGACTGCGTGCTTTGCGACTATCAGCTGCCTGATGGCAACGGTCTTGACCTTTTGCGATTCTTTCGTGCTCGTCACACCTTTCGACCATTCATCATGCTCACAGGGCAGGGCGACGAGGACATTGCACGCGAGACGTTCAAGTCCGGGGCAAATGATTACTTTCCTAAGGACAGCGAGTTCGCATCATACGACCGCATCTATAACTCCGTCCTCACGCAGATCAGGTACTTTGAGGAGGGGTGCATGCGGGCGGATGTCGAATCGAGGCTACGGGAGGAAAAGAAATGGACCCGCACTTACTTCTCTCTGGCCGATGTCATCGTAATAGCATTTGATGCCGACGGCAGGCTTACCCATATCAACCGCGCTGGTCAGCATGTGCTTGGTTACTCGATCGATGAGTTAGTGGGCAAATCGTTTGTTGGGCGCGTCCAACCCAACCATGTGAGAGAAGGTGTGAGGGCCGTCTTTGAGCGATTGCGCAACAGTGGGCCCGATACCGTGATCACGAGCGAGAACGACGTCGTTACCAAGGATGGCACGGTGCGCACCATCATGTGGCGAAACTCTACCATCCGTACCGATGACGGCACTGTCGTCGGGTATATCTGTTCAGGCATCGACATCACGGACAGGATCGAGACGTTACGGAAGCTGCAGGAAAAGGAGCAGTGGTTCGAAACGTTTCTCAACGAACTCCCCCACCCCGCGTTCATCAAGGGCGCCGACCTTCGCTATCTCTTTGTCAACGAAGCATACTGCGCGTTCATTGGAAGGCAACGGGAAGACATCCTCGGCAAAACTGCCGAAGAACTGTTGTCCGACCCCTTGGCATGTCAATGTGTAGAGAGCGACAGGCAGGCGCTCATGCATGGAAAGTCAGGCCCTCGCACCAGGATAGCAGGTGACAGGGTGTATGAGGCGCACAAGTTCCTCCTTAAACAGGCGGATGGGAACGATGTCATCGGCGGGTTTCTACGCAACATCACTAAAGACCGCGCAAACGAAGTGATTTATGCCAAGCTTGAGGCTGGCCTTGACTCGTTGCCCCATGCTGTAGTTATTACGGACGAAAAGGGAGCCATATCCTTTGCCAATCGCGCATTCTCCGAACTGATGGGCGTCCCGCACGGTCGCGATATGTGCAGCAAGGATATCTGCGAGCTCTGGGATGATCCAGGTGAGGCACACGATGCGATCTCTTGTGCGTGTGGCGACGGATTATGGAGCGGCGATGCATATCTGCGACGATTCGACGGAGAGGCCGCTTCGTTCAATGTTGTACTTAGCAGGCTTCATGTGGTACAAGACACCGTCGACGGCCTGTGCATGACGGTCGAGGCACGCTCTAGCAGGTCGGTCCCGGAAGCATATCTTTCCGATACGCTTGAACGTTCCAGGAAACGTGAAAACGAGGTCTCCTCGCTCCTCGAAGCTGCACACGCCGTCATGGACTTCGAACGCCATCGGGACTTCGAACGCACTGCCCATGCCATATTCGACCATGCACGCGAGCTCATCGGCGCCACGGCAGGATACATTGCCCTGCTGACTGAGGATGGGACGAACAACGAGGTGCTGTTCCTCGAATCAGGCAACACCGAATGCACCGTCGACCCGACCCTGCCCATGCCGATCCGCGGATTCCGCGGCGAGGTCTACCGCACCGGGAAGGCGATGTATGACAATGAATTTTCCCACAGTGCGTGGACGTCATTGCTTCCCGAGGGGCACTCGCCGCTTGAAAACGTCCTGTTCGCCCCACTTTCCATTGAGGGAGCAATCGTTGGACTCATGGGCCTTTCGAACAAGGAAGGCGGATTTACCGACAACGATGCGCGCCTTGCCGCCACGTTTGCCGACCTGATCGCGGTAGCGCTGGCAAACAGCCGCGCCCTTGAAAAGCTTGAACGAAGCGAACATCGATTCCGGACGCTGTTTGACGCGGCAAACGACGCCCTCTTCATCCACGACCTCAATGGGACGTTTCTCGAGGCGAACGAAACGGCACGTCGCCGACTGGGCTACTCCTTAGAGGAGTTTTTGGCCATGACCCCCTCGGATATCGATGCGCCGGAATACAAAGCACAGCTTGGAGAAAAGATCGAAGAGCTGCTGGACCGTGGCAGCATGTTTTTCGAGACCGAACACGTGACAAAAGACGGTCACAGGATCCCCACCGAGCTGAGCAGCAGGCTCATCGAGTTTGATGGAAGGCATGCCATATTGAGCATAGCGCGCGACATCACCGAGCGCAAGCAGATGGAGCAACGGCTGCAGCGGGAGAAACGATTCCTGGACTCGGTCATAGAAACGGCAAACTCGCTCATCATAGGCCTAGATGCGAAAGGTAAAATATTCCTTTTCAACAAGAAATGCGAGGAAATGCTTGGCATTAGCAGAGATGACGTCATTGGTCACAACTGGGTCGAGGAGTTCATCCCCCCATCATTTCGCGATGAGCTGTATACGATCATGAACAAGACGTTTCAGGATGGCCACACAGTGTATTCCAATCCGGTGCTTACGCCCAAGGGCGAACGCCTCATACTGTGGAACAACGTATTGCGTGAGGGCGAATCGGGGCAGCTCATCGTTGCGATAGGGCTCGATGTCACCGAGGAGCGTTTAGCCAAAGAGCAGGCCGAAAAGCTCATCGAGACGCTTCGCATAGTGAACAAGATCCTGCGCCACGACATATCAAACGACCTCTCTATCATCAACGGTACAATAGACCTTTACATGAAAACTGGTGACAGTGAGGCATTGGAGCGGGCCATGCGCTCGACCACGCGCAGCATTGACCTCATCAAAAGGATGAAGGGATTCGAGACATATCTCTCATCGGGCGACCTCACACCGGTATCACTTGGTGAGACGATACGGGACGTCGCCTCCTCCTATGGTGACATCGATGTCCGCACCGAGGGTGACTGTATCGTCTATGCTGACGATAGCCTCCCTTCCGTGATGGACAACCTGATAAGCAACGCGCATGTGCATGGCGGCGCTGACCGGGTCGACATCACCATACAGCCCAGGGACACGTGGTGCGACATCAGGGTTGCCGATAATGGTGCTGGCATACCTGCCGACATCAGGGACAAGGTCTTTGAAGAGGAGTTCTCCTACGGGCCCCACAGACACACGGGTCTGGGGCTCTTCATCGCATCCGAGGTCATCAAGCGCTATGGCGGCGCTATTAGTGTGCATGACAACGATCCCGGGGCGGTGTTTGTCATCACGCTTCGCCGTGCCGTGCCCGCTTCAGAAGATACATAAAGGTGGTGTCTTCATCAAACAACAGTCACTATTGACACGATTCTGGGAGATCGACGCAGGGCGTGGTGTTGCGATCGTCTTGATGGTCATCTACTACGCCTCGTATGACCTCAACTACTTTGACCTGATAGACATCGACCCCATCGCAGGATGGTGGCTGCTCTTCGCATCGGTCATCGCCACATCGTTTCTCTTCGTCGCCGGCATATCGCTTGCCATCAGCCACATGCGCCGCAAGCGGAGGGGCAATGCGCTCTCCCACCAGGTGCGGCGTGGCGCGCGCATCTTCGGATGGGGCTTGCTGCTCTCGCTTTTCACCGTGCTCGCCATCCCCGACATGCCCATTTTCTTCGGGATACTGCACCTCATCGGCGTCTCGATCATCATATCATGGCCATTTCTCGAGCGCACGCGTTCTAGCCTGTTTATCGGCGCATGCGTGATTGCCATCGGCATCGTGGTATGGCACCAGCACTACGAGCTTCCGTTGTATCTCTGGCCGCTTCTCAAGACGTGGGGCGTGGCGACGGCCGACTACTTCCCGCTCTTTCCCTGGTGGGGCGTCGTGCTCCTCGGCATCGGGGTGGGCCGCGTCGCCTATCCGGGCGGTGTACGCATCGTGAACGTCCCTTCCTGGGGAGACGTGCCGCCGGCGCGGGCGCTTGCGGCGATGGGCAGGCGCTCGCTTCTTATCTACCTGCTCCACCAGCCCGTCATATTCACCATACTGCTGGCTGCGACAGGCACGATGCCGCTCTAGCCGCTAGAGTCCCTTCATGAGCGAGCGCTTGTGGATGGCGGTGGCAGCCATGAGAAATACTGCGCTGACAGCGGTGAGCACAGCGATGTCCACTACCACAGGCATGCTCGTCGGGCCACCGGCCGCATGGTTCATCGCGTCGACCAGGTAGGTGAGCGGTGATGCGTACGAGGTGGCCAGGCGAAGCCCTTCCAGCTCACCCAGCGGGATGAAAATGCCGCTGATGAAGATGAGTGGGAACCTGATGAGGCTTGAGAGCATCATGATGTTTGAAGGAGAGCTCGAGGCGGGCGCAGCGAGAAGCACGCCCATGGAGGCAAAGCATATAGCTCCTAGGATGAGCGCAGCCAGAAACAGCACGATCGACGAGATGCCAACGCCGACGAAGGCCACTCCGACAAGCAGCACGAGCACTGATATGGCGGCCCCGAACAGCATGCCGGCCGCCATGTCGCCCAGCACGAGCGTGCCCACCGTGATGGGGTAGGAGAGGAGGCGCTCGAACGTGCGCGCCTGTTTTTCCCACGGCGTGATGAGGGGTCCCACCGAAGACGATGTGAAAAAGAGCGTCATCGCGAGGAACGCAGGGAAGAAGAGTTCGATCTCCAGTTCCCTCCCTATGAAGAACGCCACGAACATGAATAACGGGAAGAGGAGACCGAATATGACCACGGGGGCCTTTCGGTAGTAGATGCGCATGTTTTTTTCCGTCGTGACGGCGATGCCGCGCATGACATACCTATCAATCATTGATCACACATCCGCGCGATGTTGATTCGGTCAGCATGACAAACGCCTCCTCGAGGCTTGGCCCCCTGGTACGAAGCGAGAGGATGCGCACGCCCCTTTGCCTTGCGATGTCGGTGACGTACTCGATGGTGCCGTGGAGGTCGTCGGTGTAGAGGATGAACTTGTCGCCGCTCGTCTCGACCTTGGACACATGACCGCCGCACAATGCGTCGCCATCGAGGGGAGGGTCAAATGACACCTCCACCGACTGCGTCTTCTCAAAGGACGAGCGCAGCGTCTCGGGCCGGTCGAGCGCGACGAGCCGCCCCTTGTTGATGATGGCGACACGCTGGCAGAGGGCGTTTGCCTCCTCGATGTTGTGCGTGGTGAGAAAGATCGTGCATCCCTTCCTGTTGAGCTCGAGTACCATGTCGATGAGCAGCCGCCTGCTCTGCACGTCGAGACCCTCGGTGGGTTCGTCCATGAAGAGCACGCTTGGTTCGTGGATGATCGCGCATGCGAAGCTGATGCGCTGTCGCATGCCCTTGGAGTAGGTGCGCACGCGATCGGCCCTACGGTCGTAGAGGCCGAGCGCGGAGAGGAGCTCCTTCGTGCGCTGGGCGATGCGCTCCCTCGAGAGCCCGTAGTACCTTCCGGTGAGCGCGAGGTTTTGCTCTGCCGTGAGGTCAACATAGATCGTTCCCACCTCCGGGATGACGCCCATCTGCATCTTCGCCTTGACAAGCGATGTTTGTAGGTCGAACCCCTGTATGGCGACGCGACCATCGTCGGGCGTGAGCAGTCCGGTGAGCATGCGAAGCGTCGTGGTCTTTCCCGCACCGTTCGGGCCAAGGAATCCGAATATCTCTCCTTGATAGACGGAAAACGACACATCGTCTACTGCCTTGAGTGCGCCAAACGACTTCGTGAGATGAGATGCCTCGAGGGCGTATGCTTTCGATGTCAACGCGTACCACCCGGCGCAGGCACCTGCACGCCCATGATGCGGGTGCGCGTGTGGGCTCTCATCGAGAGCGTGGCAGGATGTGTGATCAGGCACTGTCCCGCTTTGAGCGTCGAATCCGTGCCGTCGACCGTGATAGTGACCGTCCCCTCCATGACGTAAAACAGCACCGACTCTTTCATCCGGCAGTGGGGTATCTCGTCTCCCTCATAC
>DSAJ01000046.1 GCA_011372835.1 Methanomicrobia archaeon
ACGTCGACAGGGAATGGGCGCTTCTCAAGAAGAAGATAGAATGTTTCGGAGATGAATAGTCATGGGACTAATGGAAATAAGATGGCATGGACGAGGTGGCCAAGGTGTGGTTACCGCCTCCGAGCTTTTTGCCGAGGCGGCGCTGCTCGAGGGGAACTACATTCAGGCGTTCCCCGAGTTTGGTCCGGAACGCATGGGTGCGCCCATCAAGGCGTTCACCAGGATAAGCGAATCACCGATAACCATTCACAGCCAGGTCTACACGCCACAGATCGTAGTGGTGCTCGACCCGACGCTTTTGGGCCAGGTGCCGGTGACCGAGGGCCTCTCCGATGACGGCATCGTCGTCGTGAACTCCCACAAGAGCGTGGACGAGGTAAAGAGGATCCTCGGATTCAATGGCACGGTCTATTCGCTTGACGCGACCAAGATCGCCATGGACCATATCGGTAGGCCAGTGGCAAACACCGCATGCGCGGGTGCCCTGGTCAAGATCAGCGAGCTCATCAAGCTCGACAATCTAATTACTGTCACCCAGGAGAAGTTCAGGGAGAAGCTGTCCGAGAAGGCGGTCATCGCCAACGTCGAGACCATCAAGGCAGCATACGAGGAGGTTAGCAAATGACGTTGAAAGGATGGAACGAGGTCCCCATGGCAGGGCTCGTCCTTGATGCAGGCAATGCGGCTGAATACCATACCGGCGACTGGCGTACGGAACGCCCCGTATGGGACGAGGAGAAGTGCAAGCACTGCATGCAATGCTGGATAACCTGCCCCGACACGGCCATACAGGTCAAGGACAAGAAGATGATAGGCATCGACTTCGACTACTGCAAGGGATGCGGCATCTGCGCCGACGAATGTCCCTTCGATGCCATTGACATGATAGAAGAAGACCTGGAGGCGGAGTAGATGGGTAAGACCCTCGCACTCGCAGGCAACTTCGCGGCAGCGTATGCCTCGAAGCAGATCAATCCCCAGGTCGTCGCGGCCTACCCCATCACGCCTCAAACGACGATGATGGAGAAGTTCAGCGAATACGTCGCCAACGGCGAGGTCGACACGGAGCTCGTCTGCGTCGAGTCCGAGCACTCGGCAATGAGCGCATGCGTCGGCGCCGCCGCGGCGGGCGGCCGCGTCATCACGTCGACGGCCGCAAACGGGCTCGCGCTCATGTTCGAGGTCGTCTACATCGCATCGAGCCTTCGCCTTCCCATCACCATGTGCGTGATGAACAGGGCGCTCTCAGGCCCCATCAACATACACGGCGACCACTCGGACGCCATGGGTGTGCGCGACTCGGGATGGATACAGATCTTCAATGAGAATCCGCAGGAGGTCTACGACACGATGTTCCAGGCATGCAAGATAGGCGAGCACAAGGACGTGCGCCTGCCTGTGATGGTCAACCTCGACGGCTTCATCACCTCGCACAAGATCGAGCGCGTCGACACGCTCGACGACAAGCAGGTCACCGATTACATCGGTCCGTTCGAGACGATGTACTCGCTCATCGACACCGACAATCCGGTCACCTACGGTCCGCTCGACCTCTTCGACTACTACTTCGAGCATAAGCGCCAGCAGGTGGAGGCCATGAAGCATGCGCTGCCGGTGGCCAAGTCGGTCATGCGCGACTACTCGAAACAGTTCGACCGCGACTACGACATCATGGAGGACTACTACCTTGACGATGCCGACTACGCCATTGTCACGATGTCGAGCACCGCCGGCACGACCAAGTTCGTCGTCGACAAGCTGCGTGCAGAGGGCAAGAAGGTCGGTCTCCTCAAGCTGCGTCTCTTCAGGCCGTTCCCGGCAGAGGAAGTGCGTGAGAAGCTCGCGGGCCTCAAGCAGATAGCAGTGCTCGACAGGTCCGACTCGTTTGGCGCGTTCGGTGGTCCGCTCTTCACCGAGGTGCGAAACGCCCTCTACGAGCTCGACGAGCGCCCCGGTGTCGTCGACTACGTCTTCGGCCTCGGAGGCCGCGACATCAACGCGGAACAGATCACATCGGTCTATGAAAGGCTCATGAGCGCAACGGAGCGCCTCGCAGGCGATGTGAACTACCTTGGAGTGAGGGGTGAGTGAAATGACAAGTCTCAAGCAATTATCGGAACGTGAGGAGCGCCTCACGGGCGGTCACAGGCTCTGTGCGGGCTGTGGCGCCTCGATCATCGTGCGCCAGATCCTCCTGGCAACGGACTATCCGGTCGCCGTATCGTGCGCCACGGGTTGTCTCGAGGTGTCCACGACGCTCTATCCCTACACCGCATGGAAGACGCCGTTCATCCACAACGCGTTCGAGAACTCGGCCGTTACCATCAGCGGGGCGGAGGCGATGTTTCGGGCGCAAAAGCGCATCGGCAACATCCCCGAGGACGCCAAGGTGAAGTTCATCGCCTTTGGCGGCGACGGCGGTACCTACGACATCGGCATCCAGTCGCTTTCCGGCGCCATGGAGCGCGGCCACGACATGCTTTATGTCTGCTACAACAACGAGGCATACATGAACACCGGCATACAGCGTTCGTCGGCGACCCCACGCGGCGCCGCCACGACGACGTCGCCTGCCGGCACCGTGATACCTGGCAAGAAGGAGTACCCCAAGGACCTCACCGAGGTCATGGCGGGCCACCACCTCCCGTATGTCGCCCAGGCGTCGCCCGGCTACTACAACGACCTCATCAAGAAGGTTGAGAAGGCGATGGAGATCGAGGGACCCAAGTTCCTCAACACGATATCGCCGTGCCCGCGCGGTTGGCGCCATCCGGCCAACGCCGCCATCAAGGTGGGAAAACTGGCTGTCGACTGCTGCTTCTGGCCGCTCTACGAGGTCATTGACGACGACTACGAGCTCACGGGGCAGTCAAAGAAGATCGCGGACGGCAAGCGCGACAAGATCCCCGTCGCAGACTACCTCAAGACACAGGGACGCTTCAAGCACCTGTTCGCTCCGAAGAACGAGGAGTTGCTTGAAAACATCCAGAAAGAGGTCGACAAGCGCTGGGAGCGCCTCATCAAGCTTTCGCAACTATAACGAAAGCTTTTTCTTTTCTTCTTTTTCTACTTCTCTTGTGAAAGAACGTCTCATCCCCTACACCGGGCAGCGCTATGAATGCGTCATGTGCGGCGAGTGCTGTCACAACAGGGCCGTACCGCTCACGAAGATCGACATCGACCGCCTCGAGCATCACCTGGGCGAGGAGGTCGATTTCAGCGAATATCTTGTGAACAAGGGATACTTCGTGCTCTCGCGGCGCATCTGGGACAACGGGTGCGTGCTGCTTCGTGACAACAAGTGCAGCGTGCACGCCATCAAGCCGCTGGTCTGCAGGCTCTTTCCCTTCGCAGTCTATCCTGCCCCCGAGGACCCCGACGACACTGAAAACGCCTACACGCTCGCCGATGGCACGGTGGTCTACCTCTACGTCGACATCGCGTGTCCCGGGGTGCACATCGATGAGATCGTCTCTCCACCCTCGTGGCTGCTCTCGCTCGTGCAGCGCATCCGCCTGGAGATGGCACTGACACGGTTTTACTATGAAGATACGCAGGATAACGCCGATTGAGCTCGAACTCGTCAAAAGCGAGGTCGCCCATTTCGGCGCACACTCGCCGCCGCTCGAGGAGGACATGCTTGTCGTGCGCTCAGGTGCGTACCGCGAGATCTTCTTGCTAACAGGACCGCTTGCCGCGTTTGTCGAGGGGTGCGACGAGCCTCCGCTCTACATGGGCATCAAGCTCGGGGAGGTGGTTGGAGAGCGTCTTCGCGTGTCACTTGAATTTGCGACGATGCTTGCCACATCGGCGACGCGCCATGTCGTCGCTCTCGATGAGATACGCTCCACGCTCTTCTTGTACGGACGCGACATCTTCAAGTCGCACCTCCCCGTGCTCCCGCTGGGGCGCACGCTTGTCACGACATCAGAAGGGGCGCTTCTCGGAATCGGCATCTACGATGGCCGAAAGCTAGCTAACGTCGTCGACAAGGGCGCCTACCTGCGCCGCTACCAGTAGCGGTAGCTTTTTAAACTGCCTTTCTTATTCGTTGCTGGTGTAATGATGAACAAAGGCGACTTTGTGGTTATCGATTATCTAGCGAAGGTGAAGGCGACAGGCGAGTACTTCGACACGACCGACGAGGAGAAGGCCAAGGAGCTTGGACTCCTCCAAGAGGACAAGACGTTCAAACCCGTCACGGTCGTCGTGGGGGCAAATCATGTCATTGAGGGTCTTGACGAGGCGCTCGAGGAGATGGACGTCGGCGAGGAGCGCACGGTCGAGGTGCCTCCGGAAAAGGCATTTGGTCGACGGGACCCCAATCTCGTCACTACCATCCCCATGAGGGAGTTCTCGAAGCAGGGCATCATGCCCCGGCGTGGCATGAGCCTCGAGGTCGGGGGGAAGTGGGCCATCGTCAAGAGTGTGTCTTCGGGGCGCGTGACGCTCGACTACAACCATTCGCTTGCCAGCCGGGACCTTGTCTACGACGTCAAGGTGCTCTCGAAGGTCGAGGACACCACAGAGAAGCTCAAGTCGCTCATCGAGCTCCACCTCGGCACGTTCGACGAGTCGAACAACTCCATTTCAATCGACGAGGGGGGAAAGGCCACGGTCACCATGCCGTCGCTCAAGAAGGGCCTTGCCGATATCGTCAAGAGCATACTGGAAAAGGAAGTGGGAACGCATGTCCCCGAGATAAAAGAGATCGAGGTCACGACTGGTTCGGAAGAGTGAGCGTCTCCTCCCACTGATACCTCAGCGGCGAGAAGTACGCGCTCGTCTTTACCGAGCCCTCGTCCCACAGCTCGAACGGGACGACCTCCGCCTTTTCTATTCCAGCCAGTTCCTCGGCGCGCGCTATCGCCGCCGAAAGATCGCCTATCTGATCGACGAGCCCAACGGGGCGCGCATTCTTCGCAAGCCATATGCTCCCGTCGGAGAGCGAGAGCGCGTCCTCGTTTGTCATTTCGCGTTCATAGGCGACGACGTGGACGAATCGATTGTACGCATCATAGACCATATTCTTGAACCATTGGTATTCCTCATCGGTAAGGCCGCGCCAGTCGGCGCCCATGTCCTTGTGGTCGCCCGTCTTGATGACCGTGATCTCGAGGCCGAAATCCCTGTAATACTTCGTGGCGTTGGTGTGCGCGTAGATCACGCCGATGTTGCCCACAAGGCAGTCATCGCCGACGACGATCTCGTCGCCTCCGCAGGCGAGGTAGTACCCCCCGGATGCAAGCATGTCCCCCGAGTAGACGACCACAGGCTTTCTCGTGCGAAGCTTGACGACCTCGTCATACATCTGTGTCGTAGCGCCAACACTGCCGCCGGGCGAGTCGACCCATAAGACGACGGCGCCGTAGGCGTCGTCCTCGGCGATATGGACTAACATCTCGCGAAATGTCCCGACGTCCTCGCTCCCGAGCACGCCATAGACGCGCACGAGCGCGATGCTTCCATCGGGATTGGCCCCATCGGCGCGAAGCTCCTCGAGCTGCGCCTCAAGCGTCGCGATGCGTTCCTTGTCGATGTCCGAGGTCTCGAGCACGCGCACCTCGTCTGAGACGGTGCACGGCTCGCAGCCGTTTGTCGTTTCCCCTCCGCCGATGCATCCCGCCATGGCGACTAACGCGATAATGATCACTGCAACGATACTTCTTGATATGTTCATGGATTCACTTCACCACGTGAATTTATTAACCTTGTGAGAAGAGGGGGTATGAGAAGGTTTTTAAATCGACTGGCATGCATGTGACACGGCGAATCTATTGCGCGTCAAAGGGTGGCGACCACGTTTGGGCGTACCGTCATGGTACCTCATATTCGTACCATACAAGATAGGCCAGGCCAACGTCAGCATGCTTATTCCCCTCCTGATACTCTCCCTTGGCGGCAGCGGGGGCGAGGTGGGCCTAGCAGCGATGCTCTTCTCGCTCGTCTCGATGCTTGCCTCGATCATGTGGGGACGCATCTCCGATGCATACGAGGTGCGCAAACCTTTCATCGTACTCGGATTCATGGGATTGACCCTCTGTTGCGGCCTGCTCTACTTCGTCACCGATTCGCTCGTCATCATCGTCGTCTACTCACTTACAGCCATCCTCGTGGCCGCAGAGCCGCCCATCACGCCCGTCTACCTCCTACGCCTCTCGCGCAAGGAGGAGTGGGAGGATGCCATCGGGAGATTCAACGAGCTGTGCGGGTGGGCGTGGGTCGCGGGGCTTGGCATCGGGGCCGTCCTTGCGACATCCGTTGACCTTCACATCATCTCGGCGCTCATGGCAGCATGCGTTTTCGTATCGGTCGCCGCCGCCCTCACCCGCCTCTACGACGTTCCCGTCTACATCAATCGCCGTGGCATCAGGATCTTTTTCACCCAGGTCGTCGAGCGACGGCGATTCGTACCAAACATCATACTTCACATGCCGCGCTGGCCGTCATTTCGAAAGGACAACAATCGACTGTTTTTCACAGGCATCGTCCTTCTCTTCACAGGGTCCTCGCTGCTCTATCTCCCCATCATCCCATTCCTGCGCGACGAGGGCATCTCGACGGGGCTCATATTCGCCGTTACCATCCTAAACTCGCTCGGGTCCGCCGTTCTCTACAGGTATCTTGGTGCAGAGGTGCGCAGGAAGGGCGCACTTGCGATGCTCAGGCGCGGCATCGCGTTCAGGAGCCTGCTTGTCGTGCTCATGATGGCAGCGACGATGGTTGCGCCGTGGCACATCGTCATCGTGGCCGTCGCCTTCACGCTCGTGGGCGTCTCCTGGCCCTTCATATACATCTCGTCGATATCGTTTGTCACCCGCTCGTCCGATGAGCACAGGCAGTGCACGCTCATGGGCATCTACAACTTCGTCTCGACATGCGGGCTCATGGTGGGAAGTCTTGCGGGAGGCTACATCTATGAATACATCTCCTTCTCGGCGGTGATGGTGTTGGCGCTTGTCTTCCTCGCCATCGCCTACGCCGTGCTCAGGGGGGTACACGCACTCGTTCCCTCTCAGCAAGTCGGGCTCACACCGACGTAGGGCACGCAGGCTCAACATTATTATAGGTGGGAACGAGAGTATATGATGGTGAAATGATGGTACGTCCAGATGAAAAAGCGCCAGACTTCTGTCTGCCAGACCAGGACAGGAACGGCCTGTGCCTGCGCGACCTGCGCGGCTCATGGGTCGTGCTCTTCTTCTACCCCCGGGACGGGAGCAAGGGATGCACGCAGGAGGCACGCGACTTCGCTTCATCTTACGATGCATTCAGGTCGCTTGGCGCCCACGTCGTAGGAGTGAGTCCCGACACACCTCTGAGCCATAAGGCGTTTGAGGCAAAAAACGATCTTCCCATGCGGCTGCTCAGCGACAGTGAGCGCTACCACACGATGCTCACGTCCTATGGCGTATGGCAGCAAAGGAAGTTATACGGACGGGAATACATGGGCGTCGTGCGCACGACGCTTCTCATCGACCCCAAGGGAACGGTCGTTGAGCGATGGGACCGGGTACGTGTCCCCGGCCACGTCGCTACGGTGCTCTCAACGCTCTCCTCACAAGGTTCGTCCTCTTAGAGGGCGTTGATGTCGGCCTGATTCACGATGGTGAGCCCGAGGCGGTCGGTGATGACGCGCCGTGAACGTTCGTTGTCGCTCGTCTTCAATATAAGGAGCGCCTTTTTCATGCCGGCGAGGCTGAACGCATAGAGGTACTGGATGTTTATCTCCTCGGCACCGAGGACCTGGGCGATGTCGCAGAGGCCGCCGGGCCCATCCTCGACCTGTACGCCAACGACGTTGGTCTTCTTCGCGGTGAACGAGCGCTCGTGCAGTGCACGTATCGCAGCGTCGGGGTCGTCGACGATGGCGCGCACGATGCCAAAGTCGCCCGTCTCGGCGATCATGGCGGCTCGCAGATTGATGTCTGCCTCTCTGAGGGCCTCGGTGACCCTGAAGAGCCTGTTCGGTTTGTTCTCGAGAAATACAGATATCTGTTCTACCATCATACCAACCTCCTGTCGATGATGCGCTTGGCCTTACCCTCGCTTCTCGGCACGGTGCCTGGCTCCACCACCGTCACCTTGACGCGTATGCCAAGCACGGAGAACATCTCGGTGTCGATGGTGCGTTTGAGCTCGATGATGTCTGTCATCGAGTCGTTGAACATCTCGTCGGTGAACTCGACAAACACCTCCATCTCGTCGAGCGAGCCCTTCCTGTCCACGTAGATCTGGTAGTGTCCGCTCACGCCGGGGATGCGCGAGAGCACGTGCTCGATCTGGCTGGGAAAGATGTTGACGCCACGGATGATGAGCATGTCGTCCGTCCTGCCGTAGATGCGCCCGATGCGCTGGTCGCTGGCACCGCACCCGCACGTGGCACCGTAGAGCCACGAGATGTCGCCGGTCCTGAATCGCAATACGGGCGAGGCTTCCTTCCAGAGCGATGTGAAGACGAGCTCGCCCTTCTCGTCGGGCCCGAGCAGCTCGCCCGTGTCGGGGTCGATGACCTCGACGTAGTACTTGTCGTCCCAGATGTGGAGCCCGTCCTGGTCCCTGCACTCCATGCCGGCGCCGGGCCCTCCCAGCTCGCTCATGCCGTAGATGTCATACGCCTTGATGTCAAGCGCGTCCTCGATCTTTTCGCGCAGGCTGTCAGACCACGGTTCGGCACCGAAGATGCCGGCACGCAGGGGAAGCGATGCGGGATCGGTGCCCTCAGACTCGAGCACCTCGGCCAGGTAGAGCGCATACGAGGGGGTGCAGCACAGCACGTCGACCGAGAAGTCCTTCAGGATGCGGATCTGGCGCGCAGTGTTGCCGCCGCTCGTGGGTATGACCGATGCCCCGAGCCGCTCGGCGCCGTAGTGGAGCCCGAGTCCGCCTGTGAAGAGGCCATATCCGTATGAGTTCTGTATCTTGTCGCCCTCCTGCACGCCCACGAGTCGCAGGCAGTCGGCGA
>DSAJ01000012.1 GCA_011372835.1 Methanomicrobia archaeon
ACCCGGGTCTTCCCGGCGACCCCACGCTCGCAACGTATATCGCACGATCCGAGCGGGAGATCGACGTCATCATAAACACCCATTGCCATTATGACCACATCGGGGGAAACTGGAACACGGAGATCTACGTCCACGAGGACGACGCAGACGCGGTCGAAACGGGCGATATGAAGACCGCGTATGCCCATTTCGCATCATCATTTGAAGGATTTCCCATTGCCAGAAGGCTCAAGGAAGGCGACGTCATCGACGTCGGCGACCATGCGCTCTCGATTGTGCACACACCAGGCCACACGTCTGGCAGCATCTGCCTGCTCGATACGGCCACGCGCACCCTGTTTAGCGGCGACACCTGGTTCATGAACGGCATAGGGAGGACCGACCTCCCATCGGGCAGCTTTAAGAGCATGGAGATGAGTTTCCAGAAGCTTCGCGGCATCGAAGCCGACCATATATGCCCCGGACACGGCCCATCGTTTGAGAACAACGTCGAGACGATCTTTCGGAGCTTTTTTGAGGTGATTTGATGTCAATGATGAGCAAGCGTGAGCTCAAAGATACCATCGCGCCGCTTCGAGAGAGGATCGGGCGATTCGTTGGCGGTGCAGACGCCACGGGCGTCGTTATCGGTGTGTCAGGAGGCATCGATTCCGCAGTGGTCGCAACGCTGTGCGCCCCCTGCGTCGACACCCTCGCGCTCATCATGCCTGCGGGAGACCAATCGTCCCCCCGGGACACGCAGGATGCCATCGACCTCTGCACGAGGCTTGGGATACAACATGCCGTCATCGACATAGGCGGTGCCGTGAAGGCAGTGGAAGACAACTACACGCGCCAGGAGACGATATCGCGACTTGCTCTTGGCAACGTGAAGGCACGCGTGCGCATGACCTATCTCTATCTATGCGCCAACATGGAAAAACGTCTTGTGGCCGGTACCTCGAACAGATCCGAGTGGCTGATAGGATACTCCACAAAATGGGGGGACAGCGCAGCAGACCTCTACCCCATAGGGGCATTGTGGAAGTCAGAAGTATACGGGCTCGGTTCGGCCCTTGGCGTTCCCGCTGCCATCATGGAAAAACCGCCAAGCGCCGGACTCTATGCAGGTCAGACCGACGAGGCCGAGCTCGGGGCGAGCTACGACGTGATCGACAACATACTCTCGCTCATCGTGGACGAACGCATGAGCCCCTCGCAAGCAGGGAAGAAGGTGGGCAACGAGCCGCTGGCCCGTTCACTCTACGAACGGATGATCAACACGGCCCACAAGCGCGTCATGCCCCGCTCTCTGGAAGTTTCCCGGTAAGCACGCCTTGGGCGAACTCCGCATTGCCCCCGCCCTTGCCGTATGAACGGATGACCTCGTTGGCGTTGTAGCCCTTATCCTGCGCCCTTGCGCCGCAGACGACCATGAGAAGCTTTCCGTTTGATAGCACGACAACGGTGTCCTCGCCTGACAGGGAAAACGCTGTATTGCGCAAGACGTTCTGATCACCCTCTATGGTGGCCACTAAATGCCGCAATCCATCCTTTTCAACGAATGCGGAAGAAAGTGTCGAACGCTTCATCTTTGCCACCTCTTCCTTGAGGCGCTCGATCTCCTTGCGCTGCTCCTTCCATTCGTTGAAGAACCGTTCGCTTGCGCCCACAAGCTGGAAAGGCTCTACCCTGAACACGTGCGCAGCATCGCGCACGAGCCGTGACTGTTCCTGTATGACGCGTATCGCCTGGAGGCCAGCGGCGTATTCTAGGCGAACGATGCCGTCTTGTATCTTCTCGGAGCGTATGAGCTTGATAGGGCCTATCTCGCCCGTCGATGAACAGTGCGTGCCGCCGCACGCCTCTACGTCGAGCCCTTCGATGGCGACGATGCGCAAAACGTTTCCCGGGACGGCGCCGCCCTGATATATGCGAAAGCCGTAGCGTTTCTCCGCCTCGTCACGGTCCATGAATGTCTTGGTCACCGGTAGGTCCTTTAGGACATACGAGTTGGCAAGGAGCTCGATGCGTTCGAACTCCTCGTCGGTAAGCCCTGCATAATGCGTGATGTCAAGGCGTGCCTTGGACGGCGTCTTCTCGGCGCCTGCCTGCCAAACATGATTGCCAAGCACGGAGCGAGCCGCCGCATTGATGATATGTGTGGCTGTGTGATGGCGCGTGAGCGCCTGGCGGCGTTCGGAATGGATATGTCCCTTTACCACGTCGCCTTCCGAGAAGTGCGGGTCGTGTTCGAGCGTATGGACGATGACGGCGCCATGCTTTTGGACCGAAACGACCGCTATCCCGCTGATCCTGCCCAGGTCGTGTGCCTGCCCACCGCCCTCGGGGTAGAAGAGCGTCTTGTCGAGGACGACGTCGTTGCCCTCGGTCCAAAGGACGGTGGCATCAAACGAGTTGTCCTCCTCGCATTCGTAGTAGAGCATGCGAGTACCGGGAAGCGACGCCTTGAACTCGCGCGTCTCTTTCGTTTCCTTTCGCGAGGTCTGCTGTCTCTCTGTCACCTTATTATAGAAGTCCGGCGGTATCGAGACCGATACGCCGAGCTGTTCTGCCTGCTCACAGACCATCTCAGGCGTGACGCCCTGGGAATCGTAGAGTTCGATAAGCTTTTCGTTTGTTACCTTGTTCTTCTCAAGCAGGGAACGCACGGTCTTTCGCGCCTTGGTGGTCGCGACACCGTACTTATCCTCCTCGACCTTGAGGATGCGCTCAACGTCATCGAGGGCCTCGTCGCTGAAGGGGAACTCGGGAGCGAGGTAATCTGCGTGAAGCCTGCACAACTCGCCCATCGTCGTATCGATGCCATACTTCTCGATGAAGTACTGGGCACGCCTGAAGAGCACGCGGAGGTTGTAGCCCCCGCCGACGTTTGACGGAAGCGCACCGTCTGCCAGGGCGAAGAGGAGCGAGCGCGAATGATCTGCTATGGAGTAGGTGGCGGCAATGGGCATCACTGCATCCCTCAGCGGAGTCACGTCGGTGCCCACGCGTGATGCGACATCCGCCCATGTCTGCTGCATGTCCTCGTTCTCGTCGGCATTGAGCATGCCCGAGTGCGGCGCGAACGCCGAGAAGAGGTCAAAGTCGTATGAATGTGGCGAACGGTCGTAGAGATGGTCGAGCACGGTGGGAAAGACGGGGTCATAGATCGTGCGCGTCCCCTGTGAATACCATGTGAAGCGCTCCTGGCCCGCCCCCATGTCAAGCACCTTGAGGTCAAGTTCGCGAGACCCCGACGGGGTGAGCTCATAGAGAATGTATACCTGATTGCCCAGCTCGACGCCGCGGGAGAAAAACTCCATGCACGGACCAAAGTTGCCGCCGCCCGCCCAGCCGTCCTCGTGGAAGACAAGTTCTGAGCGAGGTATTCCCATCCCCTCGGTCAACCACTGGTAGATGTCGCGAAAGTACTTCTCCTGATCGAAGGCATCCTTTTTCGTGAACGCATGCTGGCCTATCATGACAAAGCCGGTAAACGATCGGCCTGACACGCCCACGTTGTCCGTGTCGTTGAATCGAAGGCAAAACTGCGGAACGACGAGGGGATTTGCTGGCGGGGAGACGGCTCCCGAGACCACGTGGGGTTGAAAGTCGTAGATGGATGCCTGTACGAAATCGGTGTCGTCGCGCCAACGCGCTACCACGGGATAGCGGGGGATGGTGGTGTATCCCATACCATCGAACGCCCCGGAGAACTCCTTCCACGTCTCGATGTAGTCCATCGGGCGGGCAGGAGAGTCATCTATGAACGAGTACCCCTCCTCGCAGTCGGGATCGCCGCAGACGTCTCGCTCGTCGACAGACCAGAAGTACTTCCCGCACTTTCTGCACTGTGAGCGCTGATATCCCTTCTCCTCGAGCACATCGATCGCAAAGAATTTCCTGTAGTCCCTAGAGGCCTTTTCCCTGAACGTGGCCTTCAATGTCTTTGCATCCATCATGACACCTTGAGTGATTTACTGCCAAGATAAAAGGCAATATTAATAAACCTTTTTATATCGCACCAGGGGCACAAAAGAAGCAATATGTGCCAAAAACGGCATAAGCGATGGGAGGGGATCACTGCGTTAGAAGGATGCCCTTGTCCTCGAGCACGGAGAGCACCGAGATGGCGCGATCCTCCCCGATGTTGAGGCGCTCTGCCAACTGCTTTGTCGAAACGACGCCTCCAGCGCTCACGATCTCGAGGACGATGCGCTTTTCGGTGTCATCGAGACCTAGCTGGTCGCAGACGGAGATGCACTGCTGTCGCACCTGGTCCATCTTGTGCTCGATATAATCCTTTGCCTGTGTGATCTTCGCATGCTCCTCGTTGAGAGAATCGAAGACGAGCGAGAGCTTGCTGATCTCCCTGATGTGGCGCGACTTCTTGACCTTCTCCTCGAACTCCTTGAGTTGTGGGAACTCAAGGAACAGCTTTTTGAAATCGCCATCGAAGAGCTTGGCGAGGCTCGTGTCGAATCGGTACGGGCCAATGAAAAATTCGAGGCGTACGCTCTTGTTGATCTTGAAGTACTTGCGCGGACTGCCACGGCTCTGCTTTTGAACGTAAAGGTCGACGAGGCCCGCCTCCTGGAGAAGGCGCATGTGCTCGTTTATCGCCTTTTGCCCCACGTTGAGCTTCTCGGCTATCTCCGTCGTATAGCAGGGTCCTGACGAGAGCATGCGGAGGATCATCCGTCGTGTCTCGTTGCCGAGCAGATTGAATAGCTTGTCTTCATCGACCATCGTATCACCGTAGCGACCGTTCATAGTACCAGGGTATAAGTTAACTTTATGTTCAGTTAAAAAATAGTGATTTTCATTTATAAATCTTATGGTATAAGTGGTGTGTCTCACGCCACGGGGTAAGAATAAAGATAGGAAGATGTGTCACGTAACACATCCTCGTTAGGGTCTCGCCAAGGGCGGTTATATGTTGATATAGCGCTCAAGTTCCCAATCCATGACCTAGGAACAGTGGTCGTTCCAGTCGAGCATGGCCGAGGCCATGAACTCATTGTACGCTATCGGTCCGAGCGCATCGCGTATGACATCATCCCTGATGAGCTCGTCGAGCGCATCGCCAAGGGTACGTGGCAGCATATCGACGCCCTCTTCCTTACGACGCTGTTCGTTGTCGTACAGGCTTCGTGCCTCAACGGGCTCTCCAGGGTCGATACGACGCTTGATGCCGTCCATACCTGCCGAGAGCATGACCGCCATGGCAAGATAAGGATTGCACGACGAGTCGGGCGTTCGCAGCTCCGTTCGTCGGGAGACGTCGTTTCCCGCGGGGATGCGCACAAGCGATGTCCTGTCGCGCTTGCCCCATGTCAGGTAGACCGGCGCCTCGTATCCTGGCACCAGACGCTTATAGGAGTTGATCGTCGGATTGGTGACCGCGGTCAGCGCCTTGGCGTGTTCAAGCAGCCCGCCGATGTAGAAATGCGCTAGCTCCGAGAGCGTATCGTCCTTGGAGAACAGATTCTGTCCATTCTTCGTATCGTAGAGTGACTGGTTCACATGCATGGCGTTTCCCGACATTGTGGTAAACGGTTTGGGCATGAACGTGGCGATCGTGTTGTACATGCGTGCGATGATCTTCACGATGAACTTGCACGTGGTCACGTGATCGGCAACGGTAAGCGCATCATCGAAATGGAAGTCGATCTCATGCTGCCCCTTGCCGACCTCGTGGTGCTCGACCTCGAAGTTAATTCCCATGTCGATCATGGCAAGCGCACTGTCCTTGCGAATGTCCTCGGCAAGGTCGAGGGGCGAGTAGTCGAAGTACGACCCGTCGTCATGGGGCACGTACCCCTGCTCAGTCTTTCTAAGAAGATAGAACTCCACCTCTGGTCCGGCATTGAAGATCACATCTGAGCCAAGCTCAGACTGCATGTTGCTGATCGCTCGCTTGAGCACCTGTCTCGGATCGCCCTCGAACGGTTCCTTTCCGTCGAAGTTGTATACATCGCAGATGATGCGTGCGGTCTTGTGGGAGTTGCTGGCCCAAGGGATGATGCTAAACGTGGAGAGGTCTGGCCGAAGCATCATGTCAGACTCCTGCACGCGGGCATATCCCTCGACGGACGACTCATCGAACATGATGCCGTTGGCGACGACGTCCTCGAGATTCTGTGGCGATATTGCAAGGCTTTTCACTGCACCGTTGATGTCAACGAACTGCAGGCGAATGAACTTGATGTTCTCCTCATCAAGCTGTCTGTTGACTTGACCTAATAGTTCTTCCTGTCTGGCGGTCTTGTTCCTTGATCCATTAATGAGATCTCCACCATTGGTTGGGGATGGGCTTTCTGGCCACGACCCGTTTGGAAAAGAAGGATGTGGCGGGAGGACCATCATCTCCATTGTAGCGTCCAGCTAAGTCATCATACATACAAAACAGCTAATATCCATTAGTTGGACATCTATGCGTTATTGCTCATCATATATATAATTTGCCCATTTTACTTTTAAAGGCAATGTTTTAAAGGATAAAGGCATATACGTTGTGGGAGATGTCAATGGAGCAGGAAAAGAGCGTTACACAGATCGTGACAGAGATCATCGACCGCATGCCGCTCATGGGGGACTACCTTCTGAACAACATCGTCAACTACAAAGGACTGGCACGCTATATCCACCCGCTGGTCGAGCGTAGGGCGAACAAAGAAGTCTCAATAGAATCGATATCCGTCGCGATACAGCGATACCACTTCAGGCGCGCGCCCGAAGAAAGCGCACGGTTGGAAAAGGCGCTCTCACAGACAAAGCTCATGCTCAAAAACGACATCACGACAGTGGCGTTCCTGAAAAACTACGATCTCATAAAGAAGATCGACACCTTCTCAGAACGAATACGATGGGAGTATGGCGAAACATTCTTCACCGTACAGTCATCCCAAGAACTCTCTGTAGTGATGGAGCGCGACCGCATCGACGACTTCCTCTCGTATACGTCGGCGTTCGAACCGCTCTCGGTGATCGAGGACGTGACTATCATCAACTGCAAGTATCCTGCGCAGATCCTCAATATCCCGGGCTACCTCTACTCGCTGCTAAGGGCGATAACGATGGAGAAGCTAAACATCATCGATATCTTCTCCACCTATACCGAGTTCGTATTCTTGTTCAAAAAGGACGACGCGCTCAAGGCATACGACGTGCTCGAACAGCTGATACACGACGCGCGCGAGCGAGGCGCGCTACGTTAATATTTCATCGAGGCGCTCCTCGTCGATTGCCCTGCGCACCTCGAGCGCTATGCGGCGCCCGGTGGACATGTTGGTACGATACAACGAGTTGCCGTACGGATGCCCAACGGCAAGGTGCACGTTCGTGCCTCCGCCGACGCGCGGTGCGACATCGTAGATGTAATAGTTGAGGTCCTTGTCGATGCACGTCTGCAGGCAGAACGGACCGATGATGCCGGGGTCATAGTGCTTTTCGGCGACCTTCACGAACTTCTCGGCCATGTCAAAGACCTTCTCGAGCAGCGACTCCCGCACGGTAGCGGAGTTGTGGCCGCAGACCGTATACTCGGGCATGAACTGCGTCTTGTTGAGGTTGAGCTGCTGATCGGCGGGGAGGCGCACATGTCCATCAAGTGATGTCTCGAAGCGCCAATCGACGCCGAGGAGCTCGATCTTCTCAAATTCCTCCTCGAGGGGCGAGTAGAAGAAATCGAAGTTGAAGACGGGACCGATGATGTAACGCTCGATACGGGCATTATCAAGTGCCTCGCGCGTGATGACGCCCTGGTCGATAAGCGACTGTGACTTTGAGAGATACTCCTCATAGGAGGCAGCAGTGAAAAAGCCGCGCTCGAGCTTCTTTTGTGCATGATGGAGCTTGACGACCACGAGCGAGTCGATGTCGGCAGGATCATTGACCTTCTCCGGGAATGGCAGACCGCCCTTCTCGAGCAGCCAGTAATACGACTGCTGCTCCGAACGCTCCTCCATGCGGAGCATGTTGCGCGAGCCGACCATCGGCACCTTGAAGTCGTCCTCGACGACGTTCATGGGAACATAGGAGGTAAACGACCTGTTGGGAATGAAGATAACGTTGTCATCGCGCATGCGCTGCTGCTCGCCAGGTGCCACCATGTCGGTGAACGAGTCGTAAATGCGGCACTCGTCGGCGACGCCACGCACGACCCTGCCGTCGACGCGTTTTGCGCGAAAGTATTTCGCATACGTCTCATGACGCCCCTTCTTGCAATACAAGGTGGTGCGGAATCCCTCCTCGACGGCGCCGTCGGCCAGGTCGAGTGCCGAGTGCGAGGCGAGCGAGCCTATCTTGACGTTAGAAGTATCATAGCCTCGTGCTATCTCCTGAATGCTCTGTCTGTCGATCATGTGGTAACCTCCTCCATGCTCTCGGTAGCGAGCGCATCACGGACCTCCATCGCTATTCTCCTGCCGCAACTTATATCTTTCCCATACTTGAAGTAGGTGTAGGGGGATGAGGGGACGAACGGATTCGTTCCAGCGACGATGCGCGCCGATATCTCGAACGTGACGATCTCCATATCCGACGTACAAATCGTCTCAAGACAAAACGGTCCTATGAGGCCCTTGGGCGAGATCGTGCGCGATGCGGCCACCACGCGCTCGCCGATGTCAAATACCTGCTCGAGCAGCGACTCGCGCACCACGACGGGAAAGTTGCCAACGACGGTGTATGATGGCCTGATGCCAAGCGCGGGCTGGTCGGCGGCCGGGATGCGGCCGATGCCATCGATGTTTGACTCGTAGCGCTTGTCGATGGAGAGCAGTTCGAGCTCATCGCTAAGAGGAGAATAGAAGAAATGGAAGTAAAGTGGCACACCGATGATATACTCCTGGATCTGGTACCCCCCCTCCAGATTGCCTGCGCGCTCGTGGAAGTCCTCGGGGCTGTTGGCCACGAAGTAGCC
>DSAJ01000091.1 GCA_011372835.1 Methanomicrobia archaeon
GACTGAAGGGGCGCACCCTGGCCATAGGGGCAATTGCGACGGTCTTTCTCGCCCTATTGCTACCAAGGGAAGTGGCGACGAGCCGGATAGGCGCCATCGGCGCCCTTTTTGTTTGCGGCATCGCTTCATTCGGGCTTGTGCGCATCTTCGAACGCGACAGAAACGCCTTCTATGCTGCACTTGTCGTCTTCCTTGCTCTCGGACTCTCTGTTGGCCTTGCTCGAACGCCCATTTACACTCAGCCTGACATCGAAGCTGCAGACCATCTTGGAGGCATGTCCGCATCACCCGTCATGACGACGGCAGGCCATCTCGTGGCGTATCACGGTGCGTCCGTGCTCATCGATGAGTATGCCGAGTTCTCCCCTCATTACGACGAACGGAGTGAAGCGCTCTATGGGATCGTGCTACACGGAAGCACCGATTACAGCGTCCCCTCTGAAATAGGGGTGCGCTACATCCACGTCGAGCGTTCAGTCTCGTTTTCGCGGGCGATGAGATTCTCATGCCTCTACGACGACGGCGCGCGCATCTATCTTCTCCCACCTAGATAGCTTTTTAAGTGGGCACACGATGAGATTTTCACATGTCAGATGATGTCGAGACCCATATACGCGAACTGGCGCTCAAGAATGCCGTCTCGCACGGGGGCAGTGCGGAGAAAAAGGCTGTCATAAGCAAGCTCCTTGGTTCCCGTCCCGACCTTCGTGCACATGCTCGGGAGGTCATATCCGATGTGGAACGCATCGTTGGTGAGGTGAATGGGCTCTCCGAGTCGGTCCAGCGCGACGAGCTCGCTTCCCTCGATCCCTCGTTTTTCGAGGTCGAGAAGAAGGAGAAGCGTTCGCTTCCGCCATTGCCCGATGCGAAGGAAGGCGCTGTCGTCACGCGCCTCCCTCCCGAACCGAACGGATACCCCCACATCGGTCACGGGCTCTCGTTCTTCTTCAATCACTATTATGCGCGACACTATGGTGGCAAGGTCATACTGCGCTTCGATGACACGAACCCCCGCGCAGAGAAGGCCGAGTTCTACGAAGCCATACGCTCAGACCTGCGGTGGCTTGGGCTCGACTGGGAGCGTGAGCACAACATGTCGGATGACATGAAGGTCTATTACCAGCATGCTGCAAAGCTCGTGGAACAGGGTGATGCGTACGTCTGCGACTGCGATCAAGAACGCGTGTCAGCGCTGCGCTACAAGGGCGAGGCCTGTCCATGCAGCCAGAGGAACATCGATGAGAACACATTGATGTGGGCCGCGATGTTCGATAGAGGGGAGGGCGAGGCCGTACTGAGGTTGCGTGGCGATATCGCCTCGCAGAACACGGCCATGCGCGATCCCACGCTCTTTCGTGTCATCGACCACCCGCACCCCATTCACGGCGACCGCTACTCGGTCTGGCCCGTCTACGACTTCGCCTGTGCAATCGAGGATTCGACACTTGGCATCACCCACGTGCTTCGCTCAAACGAGTTCGCGCTTCGCATCGAGCTCCAGGACTTCATCCGTGGGCGCCTCGGCCTGCGCAGCCCCGTCACGCTCCAGTACTCCCGCTTCACCATACGCGGATCGCCTACGTCCAAGCGCCTGATACGCCCACTGATCGAGGAGGGCGTCGTCTCAGGGTATGACGACCCTCGGCTCGTCACGCTGCGTGCACTGCACAGGCGCGGCATCGTGCCGGAAACGGTGGGCGAGCTCGCCAAAGAGATCGGGCTCTCGACGTCAGAGCCTGAGATCGACTGGTCGCTTGTCGAGTCGATCAACCGAAAGCTCATAGACCCGGAGGCGAAACGGTACTTCTTCGTCGAGGACCCGGTGCGTCTCGAACTCGAGGGCCTCGCGCCCGGTGAGGTCACGCTGCCCCTCCATCCGACCGCAGACCTCGGAACGCGCACGATACCTGTGGGCACCACCCTTTTCATATCAAAGGGGGATGCCGATGCTCTGGCCCCCGCTGATAGGATCCGCCTCAAGGACCTGTGCAACATCGATATCCTGGAAGCGGGCGGCACCGTCACGGCGCGCGTCACCGAAGAGAAGGTCGACCTGCGTTCGATCCAGAAGATCCAGTGGGCCCCCGAAGGGGGGGTCGCGATCGAGATGACCGTCCCCTCCCCCCTCTATGTCGACAAGGAGCTCCAGCGGGACAGCATCGCTTGCGTCACAGGCATCGCCGAGCCTGCCTTCGGAGCATGTGAGGTCGACGACATCGTGCAGTTCGAGCGGGTCGGATTCGTGCGCGTCGATGCAAAGGGGGAACCCGTGCGCGTCATATTCGCACACCGCTGATAAAAACCGAAAGCGTTAAAGTCATCCCATGAGAGGAATTGGTATGGAACAGCCGATGACAACACTCGTGGAACTGGAACAACGACACCTGCCCTTTCTCGATTCACTGTGGAAGGATCCCAAAGTGACATGCTACACCGGTATCCCGTCCGGCGGTATCGACGTCTACGCCTGGTACGAGCGATACGCACGCACCAGTAACAAGCACGAGGGGGACACGGGCCACTTCATGATCTACGCAGACGACACACCGATCGGAGAGACCGCATACGGCATGCTTCCCCGCGAGTTCATATTCGGTTCGTGGTCAAAGGACGTGAAGCGGCCATGCGCCTTGGCCGACATCAAGCTTGCCACCGCTCACTGGGGAAAAGGGTATGCGACCGATGCGTTCATGCAGCTCATCGACCACGTCTTCACGAACACACGCGCTGTAGACATCATAGCCCTCCCCCACGAGGCGAACGAACGGGCATTGCGGCTCTATGAGCGATGCGGCCTCGTCTCGACTGGAGCATCCAATCCGTATGGGATGCTCGTATTCACCATCACGAAAGAGATGTGGAACGATGGTTAAGATCGTCATTTACCATGCGCGTCAGTGCCATCCCAAGAAGTGCACGGCCCGGCGATTGGGCAAGTTCGGCCTTGCAACGATCGTCGAGCGGGTCGATGCGATCCCTTACGGATCGATCTACCTCAACCCGTTCTCGGCAAAGGCGCTCTCGCCCGCTGACAGGGAACATCTCAATCAGGGCATCTCGGCGCTCGACTGCTCGTGGGAGACGGCCTCGTTGCTGTTCAAGCGCATCTCGCCGCGCGTGGAGGACAGGTGCCTCCCGTACCTTGTCGCCGCCAATCCGACAAACTTCGGGAAGCCCACCAAGCTCTCGACCGCAGAGGCCGTCGCGGCAGCTCTTTATATCCTCGGAGAGAAGCCAAAAGCTTTAAATATCATGGATAGATTCAAATGGGGTAATACATTTATCGATCTTAATCGTGAGCTCTTGGAGCGCTATTCCGAAGCACATGATAGCAGCGAGGTCGTAGAGATCCAACGCGAATACATGACGGGGGACTAATATGAGATCACAGATAGCCGAGTTGAGACTGTTCAAGACGAAAATTTGTATGAAGTGCAATGCGAGAAACGGTTGGAAGGCGAAGAAGTGCAGAAAGTGCAATTCATCCTCATTGCGTTACAAGGCTAAGGAAAAGAGGGCATAATCCTCCCTCATTCCCGTATTTTTTCAACCAACATTTTTATACTGTTCCCTTAATTCTGAATAGGTGCTTACATGACAGGTCGTGTTGAGACGTCGATATTGGACATGCTTGCTCGCGGCAAGCTACACTTCACATTGCTCGATCCTGACGATGTCACTCCCGAACGCGCAAGGAAGATAGTCACGAAGGCGGAGGATGCGGGCACGTCAGCGATCATGATCGGCGGCTCCACCAACGCTACCGGACCGAACCTTGATGCGGTCGTGCAGGCGATTAAGGCCACCACGTCGTTGCCGGTCATACTGTTTCCCGGCGGCGCTTCCGCGATCACGCCGCATGCCGACGCCATCTTCTTCATGTCGATCCTCAACTCACGCAACCCGTACTTCATCACGAAATCGCAAGCTCTCGGCGCCATCCCCGTCAAACAAGCGGGTATCGAACCGATCCCAATGGCGTATCTTGTCACCGAGCCCGGGATGACAGTGGGATACATCGGTGAGGCCGACCTCCTCCCGCGCAACAAGCCTGCGATCGCTGCGACGTATGCGCTGGCAGGCCAGTACATGGGCATGCGCTTCGTCTATCTCGAGGCAGGGTCCGGGGCCGATGCCCCAGCGCCCGCCGAGATGATTGGCGTCGTAAAGCACGTCATCGACGTGCCTCTCATCGTGGGCGGGGGCATCACGACGCCCGAACAGGCGCGCACCGCCGTGATGGCGGGGGCCGATATCATCGTCACCGGCACGCTGGCAGAGAACGATCCCGACATGCTTGCGTCAATAATCAATGCCATAGACGTGTAGGCAATGTCTTTGATAAGCGAGGTCAACGGATTCCTTGACAACGTGCGGTATGAATACCCTTCCTCATGCAGCGGGCTTCCCGACTTCTTCAAATCGCTGCATTCCAACTACGAGCGGCTTCGTTCGTACAAGGATGAGATGGAGTTTTACGGGTTTCGCAACCCGTACTATGTCATCAAGGGCGTGCGCGATTCGTGGAAGGACCCGTTCTTCCGCCAGACAGCGACGAAGAAGAAGATCACCTTTGACAGGATACAGTACTCACTCGCCGCACATCGCATCGCCCTCTCCCACGCGACCGAGGCCATCGAGGTGCGCAATGGCAAACGCCGCATCACCGGCGAGCAAGCGTTCCAAAATGCTTCCGATGGCGAGACCGGATGCAATCCGGACGGCGTCTATAATCTGTCCGTTCTTCCATACCTTCCGTATCGCGGCGAGTACATGCTCTTGCTCTCGAATCTGCCTAAGCGCGACCGATATACCTACCGAAAGATTGTTGGCGCGCTGGGGCAGGGCAAGGCAGACCGCCCCCATTCACGCCCCATACGGCCGTCGCGCCCTGCCTCTTCGCGCACCATACCGACCGTGCCCCTTGGCAGCGAGTTCGAATCGCTTTTGAGCAAGAAGGCGCCTCGCAGCGACGCGGCCGAGCGTTCATCGCGCCATCACGACGGCCTCATCATCGACAAGTACGTGAGGAAGTGTGTCGGCATCGGGTATGCACAGCTCTCGTATGGCGAGTTCATCCATGACCTGCTCAACTACTACCTGAAGAAGTCCCGGTACGAGCGTGAGCGGTATACTTCGATATTTCCCGGCGTCTCCGTCGATGCGCCGCTGCACCTTTTTGGGAAGTTCTCCCGATCCATAGAGAAGAAGGAGGAGCTCGAGGGCAAGCTCGAGGACCTGAAGATACACGAGAAGACGACATTGATCGGTGCGGTCGCCTACTATCTCGTCAGCAACGATGAGCAGAGGACGGCGGAAATGTTTAATATGCCGTTTTCCATAGTATCTCGGGCCCTTGAGCGGTTCCGCACGCTTGGCATCGTCGAGGGAAAACAGCTCATCAGCAAACGGACAAGGGACTTCCTTGACCATCTAAAGGCAGAACGATGAAGGTCTTCAAGGCGAAACGGAAGGAGGATATGATAGCCCATATACGTGAAGGATTCACCGACACGGAGGTCTACATAACCTTGCGCCCCTGCATTGACATCGTCGTTGAGCTGCTCGAGAACGGTCCGAACCTCTCTATGATATACTGTCCCCCTTCGCTGTACAAGCTTACCTCCGAGAGAGTGCGTCACGCTCTTGAGAAGGTCGGCATAAGCCTCGAGCCGATGGGTGGCGGTGCCGGCCGTCCGCGTGTCTATTCTGAAAACGACGTGGTCGAGATAAGGAAACTGCTCAAGCTTGGCCACTCCATCACACGCATATCCAAGGAGCTAGGTATACCGCGCCGCACAATATATTACCTCCTCCATGACGAGGACCTCGGCCCGCGTCAACCGTAGAGCGATTCGAGCTTCGCGACCCGTTCATTTACCTCTTTTGGCGTCATGTCCAGATGTTCGAGCACCGTTACGGACACGGTGTCACCGAACGTCTTTTCCTCTATCGCAGATACGTACGTCTCGAAGTCGGAGAACAACTCCTCCTGTACCTCGAGGCCCATTCCAGGGAAGAGAAGGGAAAGATATGCGTCAAGCAGGTAATAGCGGTAGCTGCGGTCGGCAATCTCAGCGAACCGCTCCGGGAGACCGAGCGCCTCCTGCCATGCATCGGGGCGTTTGGGCAGCACGGGTATGCCGTAACGCGTCCCTATCTCGAACGACCCGTAGAGGAACCCCACCGCGTATGTGTCGATCCGCCCTTTGGCGGAAAGCGTGGCAAACGAGCACAGCATCGAGCGCGCCATGCGCATGCGTTCGCGCACGACCGCTGACACATGGGCGTCATCGATGCCGGGCACGGTGTCGATAAGCGACGAGAGCGCCCGAACATCGTTTATGGCGTGGTATGTGCCGTCGAGCTGGTCGAGGGGGGTGACGGTCGTCCCACTATCATCGTGCCCCTGGTATGTTGTCCCCATGGCTGCCTTGGCCGTGGGCACGAGCCGGGCAAAAAACGTTCGTGCTCCCTCTGACGCCCCAGTGATATCGTCGCTGGATTCAAGCATTTCCAATGTCCCGTGGTCGATGACGAATCTGACCGTTGCCTGGACACCGCCTCGAAACGAGAGGGGAAAGTAGGCCTTCCCGTTCTTGCACAACGTTGCGTGGGCCGTGCGCAGTTCGTCCTGCGCCATCCCTTCGGGAAGCGGCGACTCGACCAGGACGGGCGGGGGCATGAACTCGTTCGATCCCGCTCGCACGGCATTTTTCAATGCGGAAAGTGGCCCTCCGGAGTCCATACATCATCGTGGGAGCAGTATGATTTAAATATTGTCCTTTGAAAAAACACCATGGCAATGTATTTAAGTGCGCCACCATCAAGTGAGGTATACTACTAGCGCATCGTGCTTTTTTTCGATCGGCATGCAAGAACGTGACAAGTATGAACGTGAGGCCAATAACCCCCTCTGACATCAACGAAGTCTTGAAGATAGAATACGAATGCTTTAAGTATCCCTACCCCCCATCGCTTATCAACTTCCTCTATGCCAACTTCCGCGAGAGCTTCCTCGTGGCCGAGGCCGATGCGATCGCCGGCTACGTGATCGGCATAAGTGACGATATCGAGGGACATATCATCTCGATAGGGGTGCATGAGGGATATCGCAATCTCGGTGTCGGAAAGGCGCTTATGGACCACATCCTCGACGTGTTCAACGGACGCAACCTCTCATACGTTCGCCTCGAGGTGCGCGAAGGTAACAAGAAGGCGATACGGTTCTACTACCGATTGGGATTTCGCAGGCGCGAGGTGCTTCGGAACTACTACGAGGACGGGGAGAACGCCTACGTACTCGTGAAACGCCTGAAGTGATATCATGGAATGGAAGTCGCATCTGGCAGGAGGCCTCATCGCCGCAGCGATTGGCATGGCCGTGATCAGGGGCACAGGACCTCTTGAGATGGTGGACGCCTTCGCATGGACCTCGCTTTTTTCCGTCATACCCTGTGTGCCAGACATATTCTCAAGGCACTTTCGAACGCCACTTACCCATTCGCTTTTCGTCCCGCTTGCTGTCTTTTTGTTCATAGCACTTCTTGCCATCCTTCCAACACCGGACCTTTACGGTCTTATATCCCTCGAAGGCGCGTTCTTTGCAGCCCTTGGACTCGCATCCCATACGCTGCTCGATTCGTTCACCTCCGCTGGTGCACCCCTTCTCTACCCTTTGGTAGGAAGGCGCCACCTTCACTTCCCCTGGTTCGGGCCCCGGATGCGTTATGAGGACGGCATCTCACACAACACGCTGCAGGCCGTTGCGGTCATCGTATGTGCGGTAGCGCTGCTCATCGAGCTCATCGGGCGCCTTACCGGGAGCCTGTGAACGTTCGTCGTTGCCGGCAGCGGCATTGACGGACGAAAGAGTCGAATTAATAAAGAAAGATTTAAATTGTATTAAAACAAGTGTGTAGTGGTGGAATAATGGTTGAAGCATATGTTCTGGTAACGGTTGGCATAGGAAAAGTGCATGATGTTGTTGAGGAATTGAAGTTGCTTGACTGCGTAAAGTACATTGATGCAGTCACAGGCCCATACGATGTTATCACTCGCATCCAGGCAAAGGATCTGGGAGAGCTCACGAAGACTGTTATCCAAAAGCTTCACAAGATCGACGGCGTCATAGACACCACCACGGCGATCGTCATCGATCTTTGACGACATAGCTTTTTTAAGCGTCAAGACGTTGTCACGACAATGCGTACGCCTCCCTCGTTTTCATCCATCATTTTAGAACGTGATGGGGTCTACCCCGTATCTGAGGACACACGCTTGCTCGCACGCTCTATCGGCATATCGCCTGGTGAGCGGATGCTCGAGGTCGGATGCGGCACCGGCTATGTGTCACTTTGCGCGGTGTCAAGGGGTGCACTTGTCACCGGTGTTGACATCAGTGAGGATGCAGTGGCACTCTCGCAAGAGAACGCACGACGTAACGGGATGCATGCAACGTTTCATCAGAGCGATATGTTCGATGCCGTCTCCGGCAAATTCGATGTCATCGCATGCAATCCGCCCTACCTCCCATCCGAATCGTTCAAGTCCACCGACTACGACCGGTGCTGGGACGGCGGCGCGGGTGGCCGGTCGTTCACAGACAGATTCATCGACGGGGTCGACCATGTGGTTGCCCCGGGCGGACGCATCTACTTGCTGCAGTCGTCGTTGTGCGACCCGTATCGTAGCATTACACGACTCATCGAACATGGGTACAATGTTGCCATCACAGGATGTACAAAGCTCTTCTTCGAACAGTTGTGCGTGCTGCGCGCCCGCGAATGAGCGTCACGGTATCCGTGCACAGTCGTTCTGCCCTCATACATGCCTTTACGTTAGTCCGAGCCCATGATAAAATAGTATTATATTA
>DSAJ01000174.1 GCA_011372835.1 Methanomicrobia archaeon
GCCCCGACGTGGTCGACGACATCCTCGGCGTTGCCAGGCCGCAGTACCGCGCATATGACATGGGCGCCTATGAATATGTGGCAAAGAGCACCTGGTCGCCCGTCTCGATCATGCCCCTTGCGCGAACGCAGCTGGCACATGTCCTTGAGGAATGGAACGCGCTGTCCGAGCAGCTGCCCGAGGAGCCAAGCGACGAGATGACCGAGCTCATCGAGCGCATCCAGGAACATATGGGAAACGCGACAGGACTGGCAAATCCAATCTACGCATCTGGCGAGCTTGCAAAGGCGCTCTCGCTCATGGGCGAGCTATCGGCGCTCCTCGCATAGTAAACCCGCAAGCAGCCCTCCAGGGCTGCACATCTTTTATTTGCATACCGTTATATCCAACAGGATAATTTTTCTATTTGGTTCTATTACACAAATAGTATGGATTGGCTGCTCTCCTTACAATAATGCTTTTTTCTTAAAGGAATTGAAAAAAAGTGGATAAAAAAAAGCGAAAAAGGACCCTTAGAGGTCGTAGTAGTCATTTCGCGCAATGACCATCGCCTTGCAGTTGTCAACGGGTGATGTCGGTGCGAGTCCGCAGCCCGGCGCAAGGACGTCCGTACCCTTTTGCAGCGCCATTGCCGACTCGTCGAGCACTTCCGTTGGCGTGCCCCGAAAGATCGTCTGCGATGTTGAGACGTTGCCCACGATGCGCGTCTTGTTCTGGAATGCACGCTTCGCCTCGGCCAGGTCGGTCTTCTCCTCGATGCTTATCGCCGCAAACCCCGTCTGTGCAAGCTGGGGCAAGATCGCCGTCACGTCGCCGCAGATGTGGAGCACAACATCGCCGTTAAGCCGTGAACTCATATCCTGATAACGGGGCAGGATGAGGCGCTCGAAGTCGCGCGGGCTGAGCAGGTCTGGCGATGCCACCGGGTCGAGCAGAGCGAAGACGTCGGCACCGGCGTCAAAGAGTGCGTTGGCATACTCGACGACCACATCGGTCGCATAGTCGACGTAGCGCTCGATGACATCGCGCTTCTTGATAGACCATTTCATGAACGTCGTGACCTCGAGCAGGTCGCTTGCCACGGTGATCGGGCCCTCCGCTCCGGCGATGATGGGGACGGTGCCGTCGCCGTCGCGTGCAAGCATGCGAATCGATTCCAGCACGACGGGTATGCGTCCACGCTCAAACAGGTCGTCGGGGACCTCTGCTGGGATGTTTTCTGACTCCTTCTTGTACGGATGGCTCTTGATCGATGGCTGGCGCGTCTTGCTGCCCTCGGTCACCTCGCAGCCCAGTGCCTCGAGGAGCACGGTGAGGCAGTAAGGCACGCGCAGCCCCTCGAATCCGATGATGTCATAGGCCGCTCGTGCAAGCGCCGTCATCTTCTCAGGGTCTCTGTGCGCCTCGGGCCACGCAGCACCAGTCGCATCCATGAGTTCCTCGATCCCTGTCTGCGTGATGGAGGCCACGGGGGTGATGTCGACATCATCGCCCCGGATGGCGGCGATGAGCCTGTCCTTTTGTGTCATAGTGTCAACCATAGTACCACATCAACTCGTAACGTTCCAATAAAAAATAAGCGGAAAGATAAAGAAAAAAAGAGGGAAGATCAGTCGTATCTTCCGTACTTCTCTGCAGCGTCCATCATTGCCATGACCTTGATAGGGGGTGCAAGCGGCGGGAACTCGCATCCTGGCGCGAGGACGAATCCGTTCGGGCTGTCCTTTCCTGCCTCGATGTTCTCCTTGCAGAGCCTGACGACGTCCTCGTAGCTCTTGTACTGGATCGATGGTGGGTCGACGTTGCCGCAGATGATGTCGTGGTCGCCGAAGTTGTCGATCTGGTCCTGGATAGGCGTCTCGGGGCCAAAGAGCCAGAAGTAGCGGCCTTCCCAGTTGAGCTTCTTCCTGAGCTCGACGTAGTAGGGGATGTTGAGGTTCTGGTCCGCACACGGGTGCATGAGCACTGCTGGCATGCCAAGCTCCTTGATCTTCTTGTGAAGCTTTTCCATGTAGGGGTATGCGAACTCCTTGAACTGCTTGGGCGAGAGGATCGTGTTTGCCTCGACGGGTCCTCCGTCAAAGGGCATGCAGTGCTCGGGACCGTACGTCTCTGCGAAATACTCGAGCGCATTGACGAACATGTCGCTTACCTTCTCGAGGAGCAAATGGACCGCCTTTGGTTCCTTGAAGATCCATTTGAGGAATAGCGACGTCTCCGCAACGACCGACGAGGCGGTGAACGTGCTGCCTGTCTGAATGGTGGCGGGCATGCCCATTGCGACGCATCGCTTGGCGACCTTGTCCGACTCCTTGAACCCTCCGGGAAGCTCCTTCTCGAACGTCGGGACCTCGAGATTCTCGATGTCCTCGATGCTCATCACGGGATGTTTCGTGACGGAGGGTGCGCTGTGTCCCTTGCCGTACGGGAACATGACCTCCCCTCCGAACTCCCAAGGCCCTAACGACGCATATCCGTACATGGGCGTCTGTTCATATCCGTGCAGGCGCATGGAGTTGAACATCGCGTCGAAGCACTTGTCCCCGTCCGCATAGATGTCTCCTATCGATACGCCCGTTATCTGGGCGGAGTACCCGAGTATGAAGGGTACGACCGGTACCCTGTCGGGCTTTTCGCCCATCATCACGGCGCCCATCCTCTCTGGTGGTGTCATTCGTGCCATTTTCATGCCTCCGTTAATTTCTTGGCGATGCGGACTGCCGCGACCGCGTCCTTGCCATATCCTGCCGCACCGATATTGTCTGCAAAGTCCTGGCTGATCGGTGCGCCACCGACGATCGTCTTTGCGCCGGAATGCTGCTCTTTGAGCCCCTCGATGACCGGTTCCATGTTCATCATGCTTGTCGTCATGAGCGCGGAGATGGCCACGAGCTTGGCGTTATGTTCGACAGCCTTCTCGACGAAGGTCTCGACGGGCACGTCGCGTCCCACGTCGATAATGTTGAATCCCGCGACGTCAAGCATCATCTTGACAAGATTCTTGCCGATGTCGTGGATGTCACCCTGTGCGACGCCGATGATGATCGTCGCCGGTTTGGCAACGGTGTCATCGACCTTCAAGTGCGGTCTGAGTATGTCGATTGCCGCATACATGGCATCGGCTGAGAGAAGGATCTCCGGTACGAACATTTCCTTTGCCTCGTACCTGTCGCTTACCTCTGCCATGCCCTTGTTGCATCCCTGCATGATCGCATCATACGGGTCGATGCCGGTGTCCAGCGCCTCCTGGGCGAGGCGAGCTGTTTCATCCTCGTCGCCATCGATGACGGCGTCGGCCAATTTTTTAAAAAGAGTTTCTTTATCCATATCCATGTCCTCCACCTTGGGATGGGTGTGAAACTAATCTGCACTTAGTTGTTAAATAGCTTCTTGTGGATAATCTATCCATGATAGAAACGGTGCCATTATATCACTCAAATCTGAATTTGTGCATGCTTTTTCATTCCAAATAGTATACTATTCACTCGGATCACCGTTTAGCATAAACGTCTCATTGATGCCATTTAATCGTGGACACGGACAATTCGTCGTGATCGATGGTTCCTTACACCTCATCAGTCCAACGAAAAAACAAAAAAACCAAAAGGTTTATAAAGTGTTTTGGGCATCTCCTTTCATGCTTTCCGTACAGCTTCAAAGGCGGGATTTATTTCCAGGTGAGTAACACTCTTATTTTCACGAGCTGTACCGCAAGCGTCATGTTCATATTTTCCGGTGATATTCTATGAGCGAGGATGAAGGCATTACTGTGAAGAAGGATGAGAACTATTCTGAGTGGTACAATCAGGTCGTTTTGCGCGCTGAACTTGCTGACTTTTCACCCGTGAAGGGCTGCATGGTCATACGCCCCTACGGATACCGCATATGGGAGAAGATACAGTCCTACCTCGACGGGCGCATCAAGGAGACGGGGCACATGAACGCGTACTTTCCCCTGTTCATTCCCGAAAGCCTCCTTACGAAGGAGTCCGAACACGTCGAGGGATTCTCCCCCGAGGTGGCATGGGTGACCCATGGAGGCGACACGAAGCTCGAGGAGCGCCTTGCAATCAGACCCACGTCCGAGACGATCATGTACACGATGTATGCGAAGTGGGTCCGTTCGTACCGCGACCTTCCCCTGCTCATCAATCAGTGGGCAAACGTCGTGCGCTGGGAGACGAAGATGACCAAGCTCTTCATGCGCACCCGCGAGTTCCTCTGGCAGGAGGGCCATACCGTGCACGCCACCGACGAGGAGGCCGCAGAGGAGGTCATTCGGATGCTTCATGTTTACAAGGACGTCTACGAGCACATGCTCGCGATCCCCGTCATCATCGGCACCAAGACCGACAAGGAGAAGTTCGCCGGTGCGAAGTACACCACGACATGCGAGCTGCTGATGCCCGACAAGCGCGCGGTGCAGGGCGGGACGTCGCACCACCTGGGGCAGAACTTCTCGAAGGTCTTTGACATCTCGTTTACCGATAAGGACGAGCAGCAAAAGTATGCATGGAACACGTCGTGGGGCCTGAGCACGAGGACGATCGCTTCGCTTATCATGATGCATGGCGACGACAAGGGCCTTGTGCTGCCTCCGTCCGTCGCACCCATCTCCGCGGTCATCGTGCCCATCATCTTCAAGAAGGACAGGGAGGCCGTGCTCGAGGCGGCACGTTCGCTTCGCGACGCGCTCTCGGGCCTTGTCGTCGAACTCGACGACCGCGAGGAGTATTCGGCAGGCTACAAGTTCAACCACTGGGAGGTGCGCGGCGTGCCCGTCAGGATCGAGATAGGCCCGCGAGACGTCAAGAACGGCCAGGTCGTCTTCGTCCGCCGTGATACCGGTACCAAGCGCTCTGTGCCCATTGCCGACGTCTCCGACGAGCTGAGGCGCGAGCTCGACGACGTGCAGACCGCGATGTATGAGCGCGCACACACTTTCCTCACGGAGAACACGCACGTCGTTGAAGACTACGACACGTTCATGCGCCTCATGAGCGAGAACGGTGGGGGCATGCTCAAGGTGCAGTGGTGTGGCAGCACGGGCTGCGAGGAGGCCATCAAGGATGAGACGGGCGCTACGTCGTCGTGCATACCCTTCGGCGAGGAACCGAGCGGCACATGCATCTACTGCGGCGAGCCCGCCCGGGAGGTCGTCTACTTTGCCAAACACTACTGATACCGGATGCGACGACGTGGGTGCCGAGGACCTTCCCGCCATGGGGCGCATAGGATTCATCGGTGCTGGCAACATGGCAGGCGCCATCATGGGCTGCCTTGCCAAGGAGTACGAGATGATGGCATCACGCCGCTCCGTCAACGCGCTTCGGGCCCTTGAGGACCAGTACGATATCACCACTACGACCGACAACGCTGAGCTTGCCTCCAGCTGCGACATCGTATTCATCTGCGTAAAGCCCCAGTCTGCAGAGGGGTTGATGAGCGAGCTGAGCGGGGTGGACTTTTCCAACAAGCTCGTCATCAGCATCCTTGCAGGCAAGCGGATCTCGTTTTTCACTGAGCGCCTCACGAACTGTACGCGCGTCGTGCGGGCGATGCCCAATCTCGGCCTTCTCGTTGAGAAGGGGGCGACGGCGTATGCCGTATCGGACGCATGCACACCCGAGGACGAGTACAAAGCGCACATACTCCTCAACGCCGGCGCCTATGCGGTCAAGGTGGAAGAGGACGAGATCGACACGATCACGGCCGTGAGCGGGTGCGGCCCTGCGTTTATCAGCTACTTCCTCAAGTCGCTCGAGGATGCGGCAATACGCCACGGCCTTGGCAAGGAGATCGCACAGAAACTGCTCTTTCAGACGGTGCTTGGCACGTGCGAGTACCTGCGCACCTCGGACCTCGACTATGACGGATTCATATCCAAGGTCGCTTCAAAGGGCGGCGCGACGCGCGCAGGTATCGACGCAGGGAAGCGAGAGGGCGTCGATGAGGCGATCAGTGCCATGGTCGATGCTGCGATAGGACGTGCCAGAGAGCTCGGAAAGTGATCAAGCATATTTAGGCGATTCCACGCCTCTCTTCCTCTTTTCTCGCTATGATTGTCACCATGGCTTGTATGTCACGTGTTTTAATTCCGCGACCCTTGCATGCCATAGGGCGGCGCACTGAGAACAATAAGACTTTGCACACAAAGTCGTATCTTTTCATGTGCATTCGCACGCAGTGCCAAGCGGCATGCGCACCGGATGCAAGCTGACATCCTCTATCCCTTCCGCAAGCGCATTGGGGAATGCTTTTCTCTGTATGTTGTATGCTGTATGCGGCGTTCACGCCAGCGTTGACAACGCTGCCGTCCCCGGCGACAAACAGCCCTCTTTTGACGCGCCGCCCCTCAGCGCTACCTGGCGCGTTCGGTGCGCGTGCACGACAGTTACTGGGATGAGAACGCATATAGTAAATATGTGAGGAATAGCGTATAACAATGGGGAAAGAAGGATAGAACTTTATGTTCAGTCGACAGGGCCCGCATGTTCTATGTTGCCTTTATGTGCAAAGTCGAATAATAAGAAATATTTATAAGGAACTGTCTTTTTGTAGCCGTAAGGTGTGTAACATGAAAGTTGACGAGATCATGGACGTGGCGCTGAGGCGCGGATTCATCTTTCCTGCTTCTGAGATTTATGGTGGCGTATCCGGGTTCTGGGAGTACGGCAACCTCGGCACGCTCATGAAACGAAAATGGGAGGACGCATGGCGTCATCACTTCCTGTCGCTAGACCAGAACTATTATGAGATCTCAACATCAAACATCATGCCCGAGGCCGTCTTCAAGGGTTCGGGCCATCTTGAGCATTTCAACGATCCGCTCACGGCGTGCACGAAGTGCAACCAGCGCTTCCGCGCCGACGACCTTATCACGGATGCGTGCGGAAAAAACGCAGAGGACATGACCACCGAGGAGATGGAGGTCGCCATCAACGAGGAGAACATACAGTGCCCCCGCTGCGGCGGCGAGCTCGGTCCGGTGCAGCTCTTCAACATGATGTTTTGCCTTGACATCGGCGCCGCCGGCGGGACGAAGGGATACCTTCGCCCCGAGACCGCCCAGGGCGCGTTCATCTCGTTCAAGCGCATGTTCGAGGTGCTGCGCAACAGGCTTCCCATAGGTATCGGCATCGTCGGCAGGGTCTATCGCAACGAGATATCTCCCCGTCAGGGGTTTTTCAGGCTGCGCGAGTTCAATCAGGCAGAGCTTCAGATCTTTTTCGACCCCGACACGTTCGACGAGCACGCCTCGTTTGACGACGTGGCCGGTACGCCGCTTCGCGTGCGCCCGCTCGATCGCGAAGAAGAGGTCGAGATGACAGCAGGCGACTTCCGGGACAGATACGACATCGGGAGATTCTACGTCTACCATATGGTCAAGATCCAGGAGTTCTACCTCGACGCCCTCAAGGTGCCCCGCGAAAAGTTCCGATTCCGGGAGCTCTCTGAGCGCGAGCGCGCCTTCTACAACAAGGTCCACTGGGACATCGAGGTCGACATGGAGACCCTTGGCGGATACAAGGAGGTGGCCGGCATCCACTACCGTACAAGCCACGACCTCTCGGGGCACCAGGAGATGTCCAAGCAGAAGATGCAGGTCAACATCGACGGGAAGAAGTTCGTGCCCCACGTGCTCGAATTGAGCTTTGGCGTCGACCGCAACTTCTGGGCGCTGCTCGACCTGGCATTCGCCAAGGAGGAGGAACGCACCGTCTTCCGATTCCCACCCCGCATGGCACCGATCACGGTGGCCGTCTTCCCGCTACTCAACAAGCAGCCGCTCATCGAAAAGGCCACGGAGATCTACTCGCAGCTCGCAAGCATCATGCAGACCGACTACGACCGCGGCGGTTCAATCGGTCGCCGGTACAGGCGCCAGGACGAGATCGGCACGCCGTTTTGCGTGACCGTCGACTTCGACACGCTCGAGGACGGCACCGTCACCCTTCGCGACAGGGACACGATGGAACAAAAGCGCGTTGATGAGAACTCGCTGCTCGGAGAGATACTCTCGCGAGTGGCGCAGTGATCGCTGATAGTAGTAATGTAAAAAAGAGTGTGGGAATGGGAATTCCATTCCTCAATTTTCCTTCTTGTTCACTTCGACGAGCGTGATATCGAAGTTGAGGTCCTGGCCCGCCAATGGGTGGTTTCCGTCAAGGATGATCTTGTCTTCCTTCACATCGGCAACGGTAAACGGCATGGCATCATCCTCGGTTGCGCCCACAAGCACCTGCTGGCCCACCTCAAGCTCGACGTCCTTGGGGACCTGTTCCTTGTCGATGGGTTGTACTAGTTCCTTGCGGTACTCGCCGTATGCCTCCTCCGATGGTACGGTGATGGACTTCGTCTCCTCTGGTGACATGCCGACGACTGCCTTCTCGAAGGCGGGTATGATCGTCCCGTCACCTACGACGAACTCGATCGGTTCCTCTTCCGTTGCATCAAAGACTGTTCCATCGTTGAGCTTCCCCTTGAAATCAACTTTAACTGTGTCTCCTACTTCTGCTTCAGTCATGGTATCAACTCGAGGCAAGAAATGTACGCCACGGGACCCGCATGGGTCATTGGCGCCTTATCCTCCCTCTTGTTGTAGGAATATCTGAAGGGCTTTTAAAAGTATTTTGGTCCAATTTTTTATTAATATCGTATTTTTCGTCATTTCAGGGCAAATCCTTTCTCTTTTGAAAAATGATATCCCCGGTAGTGGCAAGGTCTCTGACCGGTATGAGACACGCCTGGCATAACATATATTTATAAGGAATATCACATTTTAGTGATTCCATACCCGTTATCTTGAATTAGTCAGGATGGTGAGACAACTACCATGTGCGACACTGCAC